>NZ_JAJEQN010000004.1:0-131652 GCF_020687335.1 Anthropogastromicrobium aceti | reverse complement strand
GTCGAAAATAAAATGAACTGTAAGCCGCTCTCAGGAGCGGCTATTTGAAGTGGGTATACCCACTATTGAGCGTTTACAAATATTCACTTCATACTCCGGCAATACCCTAAAGTAAACCAACGCTTCTTTCTCAAAATATACAGGAGTAAGAAATCCTTCAATATAATGTTCTCTATCTTCACACAGGCCAGGAATATTAAAGTAATCCCTATAGTCATACAAATAATTCTGTTCTTTGCAATAATCAAATTGTTGTTTACTTCCTAACGGTTTAAATACACCCTGAAATTCATTTGCTTCAACTACAATTTTATATGCTCCATCAATCATTTGTTTTGAATATCTAGGTAAATATTCCCTTCCGCAATTTTTACAACGCAATAATAGCATAGATGAAAATTGTAGTTTTCTATCCTTAATGTAACACGCTACTTCAGAATCAACAAGTTCACAATCTTCACCACACTCAATACATTGAGGAGATCTAACAGTAATATATTCATTATAAAAATCATCATATGAATCAAATATATATTTCTTCATTTTTATCCTCTCAAAAATTTATTCTATGCATCAAAATCATTTTATAATATCATCCAGACCATTCTAATTCCATAACATTTCTAATTTAATTGAATAAGCAACCGAATTATATTTCCCGTCTGATATAAAATATATTCCAATACATTCACATGTGTTTTATCATGATGCTTTGCATAATTATTGTTAAAGGTTTGATACAGTTTTAATATTTTTTCTAAATTATTAGCAATGTCTTTAGGTACCCCTTTTTCTTCCAAGAATTTTCCATATATTGAAATCATATTTTCAAAAGACTTTTCACAGTTAAAAAACTCTTGAAAAAAAGATTCAAGTGCTTTTCTAAGTAAATCTGCAACTTCGCTAGCATTATCCTCAGTTACTTTTGAATACTCTTTTAAAGCCTTTAAAAACGCTTTACGTGAAGTAGGATAAGCATTTAACCACAAAAGTGGTTCTGATACTAATTTTCTGTCTAATTCTTCTGCACCTTTTGGAACTACAAGTGTCTCTCCGCCATCTTTTATTACCTCATAAGGAATATGGGATTCATCTAAGCACTTAAATAAAATTTTTTTAAGTAAAATTTTCGTCGAAGATCCCATTTCATCATTGTTCAAACATTTAATCATTGACATATAATACGAAAAAAATTCTTCAATAGATTGCGAATTATTGTCTAAAACAATCTGTATTGCATCCCAATAGCCATCTTCTGCAAGATCACGTCGCTGACGCTGTCCTGTTAAGAAGCAAAATGATATATACTCTTGTTCTGAAAACACATTTTTCATTATGTTCATATCCGCCAAATAATCAAATATACGGTTAAAAAATAGTCGCTGTAGCTCTATATTATCAATTCCTATTCCTAATTCTCGTCTATAATCAATAAAATTCATTTTTCTTTCATAATAATAACTAATTTTTTAATTATTATACTTTCCTCCCATATTCTTCTGTCTGTCATATGAATCTAACAGACTTTTACCTCCCAAGTGCAAGTATATGATAATTATCGTTTCTCAAAAGTAACAATAATTATAACTGTACCTCAATTTTGTTACTCCTCAATACACTTTCTTGCAACGTTGGAAATGTCAACTGACACGTTTTCACCTATCAGTCAACATTGCACTTTTTAATTTTACACCAGTTTCATCAACTTTTCCACATATTTTTATTCCAAACTAACCATCTGTATTAAATAAATCGCATTTAATCGAACGCGTTTTTCAGAGCTTTGCAAAGCTTCAATAATTTGTGTGTAGACTGGCACCTGCCTATTATCAAACATATATATATTTGAATCAAGTGTACATGACATATCTTTCTTCAAACGAATATTGCTAAATGCTAATTCAATAATCTTCTTCCGTCCATTGTAATATGGATTTGATATTGCTATTTCAAAAAGATTACCTTGAATGCATCTTACTTTTCTCAATGGAAAAAAACCATATTCTTTTCCATTCTCAACAAGCACTAGTCCTACTGCCCCTACCATACTATTAAGTATTCTTAAAATAGAAGTTGAATCTCTATATACACACTCATCTGAAGGTATCGTTATTCTAGCATAATTTATTTGTTCCATATATTTCCATTTTGCCAAAGCTTTCTCCGAAATATCTCCGTTTACAATTTGCAATTGATTTCTTACATATTCAACGCAAGTATCAATATCAGCTCTCTCCCAATACTGATACTTTGTTGCCTCCTCCATCAAACAGTGTAATGGTTCAGCCGTCTCAATTTTCAATTTATTTTTATCAATATATACTTCACTACGATTTCTTAAATACTCCGCAAAAAAACCACTGTTATTACAATACAATATCATCCAGAGAGTCTTAGCATATAAATACACATCAGATTTTCGATAATCCACATCATTAATATCTCCTGCTGACTGAAGTTCAGGTGGGCGAATTGCCTTCGGTCCTAAGCAGTCCTTTGCTTCTGTAATATGCTCATCCTGATCATTTATATTCCACACTAACCCAAAATCTGACAAATACAATCTTTTCTTGAACATCAAGAGATTTTTAGGTTTTATATCTCTATGCGCATATCCAATCGCATGTAACTGCATTATAGATTCTCCTAATTGAAGCATATGTTCTAATCTTTGTTTGATAGAATAATTTTTAGCCTCATATGGTTTTGCTATTGGCATAAGGTACCACAATTTTTTTTGACTATCCTCACTGTAAATAGACGCATCATAAATTGGAAGGATACCTTCAACACTATTTTGCAATGTAACTACCTGTCGAATTTCCTTCTCAAATCGTTTTTTTCTTTTTTCAACTTCTTTTACGTTTTTCTGGCTAACAGTTAAAAATTTTATTGCATACCCTTTTTCTTTCGGCAGTGTATCTCCCCCATCAATTATTTCAACAGCAAAGACTTCCCCATTACCACCATTACCAATTTTTTCTTTTACATAATATTTGCCATATTTTCCCGTCACCTCTAAACCTATTTTAGAATCATTACCATCCCAAGCCATCTTCAGCATCCTTCCTAGCATTTTCAGCTTCAAGCAAATATTCCTCATATAAATTATAAAAAATTCTTGCTGTTTTAGGGTAATCTGGAGTTAAATATTCCGCATTATTTTTGAACTCCAATGCCATTTTTAATTCCTCTTTTCCAGCCGATGGGCTAAATCCTCCTCTCCGATTAAATACAGCAACTTGATAGCTATTTATCATCCTATCATCGCCGTACTTTTCAATCATTTTCCTAACAGCCGCACAAGGTTCATATCCATCTTCATCTATAGGCGAAAAAGCAAAAAGCCTTCCCAATGTTGTTTCAAACAGATTTTGTTGATCATTACGAATCAATGTTTCTCTATATTTTTCAACCCATTGTTCCAATTCTTCTTCTAACACTTTACCATTTTTTTCTGCTGGACAAAAATGTAATTGATTATATAAAGAATACATATTATGAAAATAATCTTGATCAATCTTTTTCTGTTTATCCTGACCATGTTCCCGCTTAAACACTATAGATACTAATTCTGCCATAAGCTCTGGTGACTGCTTAACAAGTTTATGATAACATCTCATGTCCTTCCAATCTAATAGATTCATAAAAAAGATTTCAAGGCGAACAATCCTTATACACTTTTCAGAATCATCTATATACGCTTCCTGTAAAACCTTTATTAATTGTTGAACATGATAACTCATCATTGTATCTGCTTGTTCATGTGGCATATGTTCCACATCTTTAAAGTACTCAAAAATAGTACTTGCTGATAATGGCTTATAATAATGAATATAATGCATCTGCTCTACAAATGTATTCAAAGTAGCATATTTTTTTGCCTCCTTTAACGCCCATAAATAATTACACTCTTTGCAATATATCATCGACTTCCAAAATTCTTTTTTTATTGTATCAGAAGCATTTGTAACCAATGGTATTGCCGTTGTTACCCTTGCCTCAACTTTATAAACTCTAGCTACTACATTATCTAAGCACTTCATATTTATCATTTTCGCTATAATATCCGAATACGGCAATTCATCTACTTTTTTCATATTATTCAAATAGTTAATTGCTATATCTACAAATTTTTCGACTTGAATCAACTCTTTAAATATATCAAAGTTCCATTCCCCATTATTCCAATATCTTGCCAAATAATATCCTAAGTCTCTATATTCATCTTGAGAACATGCATTAGCCAAAACAACAAGACTATATCTTTGATTTTGAAATTCTTCTATTTTTTCTCGAATTAGAGCTTCCTTAGCTTTCTCATTATTTTCTCTCTCGTCATCTTTATTAGCCGGAATAGGATGCAAAAGTGGCGTCTCACCATTTGTTGCAAATAAATATGCATATTCATATTCTGGAGTTGCAATATGTATCCGATTTAACACTTCTTCATATTTACTAACCTTCTCTTCTGGCATTGCCCATGACGCAAATTCATAATACCTATGCCTATATATCGAAGATCGAATTGTATTCTTAATCGTTGTCACTTCCTCGTCAGACATTTGTTGAATTTCAAATAACAATTTTTCAAACATCGTATTAACTAATTTCACTGAAATTTGTTCTGACAACTTAAGCATTTTTTTCCAACGCTCCACTGAGAACTCCATATGCTGAAGAATAAGATTAAAATACCCTATTTTTGTTTCTTGCATGTTTGCAACAGTTGTTGATCTTGATATTTCATGCTCTCTATATTTCGGCAAAGAATCCCCTCCAAAATAACTCGTTTTATTAGTATCAATTGCATTATAAATATAATTCCATGCCTTTTCTGGATCAATTTCAAACATTTTTTCTGCTGCCTTAATTTTCTCATTTGATGTTTCTAAAACAGAAAGATTTATCCATGTACATAATACCTTTGAAAATATTTCTTCAAGTGCATTGGACTTATATTCAAACCCAAGCGAATCTAGTTTCAAAAGCCATTTAAATGCAGTCCAAAAAAAATCTTTTTGAACAAGAAACTGCTCAACCCCATATAATATTTGTATATACGCATTCTCTCCAAAAAAGAAATCACTTGTTTGATTTTGAAATAATTTTAACAACCCAGTATCGTTAGTGAATTCGTAATCCATTCTTTCCAATACTGCCATTGGCGAAATTTCACAAAATTCCCTCCAGAATTTAGAAATATAAATCCATTGTTTTTCTGTTTTCACACATTGCAAAACAGTCTCAACTAGTTCATTTAAAGTCCTTTGCGTTTCTTTGTCACTTTTATAAGTTCCCTTAATCAATAATGTCTGTAACATTCCTTTTCTTATCGTTCCAGACCAGAATAACTTTTCTCCTTTAAGCTGTGCAAGCAATCTTTCTTGACCATTACAAGAAAACAAACTTTCTGATTCATTAATTACTTCTAAAAACGCATTAATAAATAATTGCCAAATAGGTTCACTTATTAGTACATCAAGATAATTCCATATATTCTCTACACTCGCTAAATAATAAGATATTGAACCATTTCTTCTTATTACATATAAAAAAGGATCTTCTCCCTTTGTATATGGAAGAATTTCTTCTAAAAATTTATTATACGAGCCTCCATATAAAGATTCAATAACTAACTTATCCCCTTCTACTTCTTCCCAACTTCCAATAAGTAAACATGTTTTTTTCGCCTTTTCACTAATACCATTAATCCACTCAGGTGTTTTTAAGTACTCCCCCTTAAATAATTGCTTCTTCATCTGTATATATAATCCATGCGTATCTGCTAATAAAGCACATATTTGTTCATATTCCATTCCTGCATCCTGTAAACATTTTAATAATGTATTACGAGTTCTTGGGCGCAATTCTAAAACATTCCCGTTAAAGACTGGTGTATTTTCATCTATCACAAAAATGTTAGTATTGTTCTCAATTGCCACTATTTCATCTGCATAAAACCATGGAATATAAATATTTCCGCTATTTTTAACAAGGCTAAGTTTTTTCCAAGATTCCATATCTTTAACAATATATATAGGGCGTTTATCATCCAGCCTCCATAATTCATTAAGGACACAATATATTGTCTCTTCTCTACTGCGGCCTCTTATAAATACTAGTTCATCATATCTTAAATCTTCAAATTCATCTTGAAAATGTTCATCATCCACTAAAAAAAATTCTATTCCGATAGATGGATTCTGAGTACTTCTTCTTAGATCAATATCCATTTGACCTGACGATAATATTGCCATTTGCTCATGATTATAAACGGCAAAATCTTTCGACATTTTCTCAATTCTATTTTTCAGTTCTAAAAGATTTTGATCCTGTTCCTCTTTCCATTCTTTCAAGAAATAATGCTCGTATTTATCTGGAGCAACTATTCTCAACTGCTCAAGTACCGTGTAAATGATTTTTACTGTATAAGATTCTGCTATTTCATAGGGTATTTCATACTTCTTCATCAATTGACTGAGAGATGTAGACAACCTATTTTTTAAATCATATCCATCTTCTGTTTTCAACTCCTTTGCAATCTTAGACAAATTTTCTTTCGATAATACACACGTCAATTCTTCAAAAAAAGTGTCTTTTCCCTTTTCGGTTTTAATAAAAAAATCGCCTGTATCAACAAATAATTTTTCCCATGCACGAGAATCTTTATAGTTCTTTACCACATTTTCTCCAGCTGAAACCAATACACTCTCTGCTTCAGACATTCCAAGCCCGGAAATAGCACCTAATAACTGTTCTATCATTTTGTTTTTACCCCTTGTTCTCCTGATTTTATATTTGCAAACTTTCCGTCATTACGCTTCATGTTCTCAAATCAATAATCTCCCAATCACCAACAAACACCTTTTCACCTTTTTCATAAGTCTCTCCTTTCATCGCCACACACAATAGTTTTTTAGGTCTACTCATTCCAACGTAAGCAAGCTTACGACTATAATCATATAAATTAGACGCTTTAACTTTTCCTATTCCATAATAAGGAAGAATTCTACTTAAATCTGATGCTCCATTCTGCTCTGTTTCCAGATATAGAGTTGCATCATGTGTTTCACCTTTTACACCATGAACTGTATCAAATTTTATTCTACGCCCTCTGAGTGGATCAATAAATACATTTTTCTCAATTTTTTTGTCTTGATCTACAATAACGTCACCATCTAAAAAATAATTTGGCAATTTTTTAAAAACATCATCACTTTCAAGACCGTTCATTTTGAAAAGTTCATTTATCCTTTGCCTCATTAAACAATCTATTGTTTTCCTATCAATAGGTCGTACTTTTGACAATTCACTAATCCATTGGCGATATTCATCTTTATATTCACTGTCAAGAAACTTTTTTATCGTGACTACAGAAAACTCCTTACCAGATTCTGAATTAGTAATTTCAGTATAATGAAATATTCGGCACAAAAGTTTCCGAACAATTCCCTCTGCTTTGTACAACTTTCCTTCCAATAAGTTTACAATTATCCCATCTAGTAGTATCCAATAATTATACTCTTCTTGTTTCTTTGCTGAAGCATCAAATTCTGACCAATAATCTCCAACTTTTAATCCGGCTAACGATTCCTTTTTGACAGCACCAATTACTTTATAGATACCATTTTCATCAAAGAGCTCTTTTTTCTCTAATACACTAATATACCCTCCAATTACTTTGCCAATGCTCTCTGTATCAAAAACAAGTAATACTGGCTTAATTCCAGTCTTTCCTACAGATGTTATAATATTAGTTTTATCTTTCTTTAAATTACAAATTACATCTGCGATCTCTTGGCTATATCTATTAGATGTCATAATAGGTAAGAATCCAACTTGTGGAATCCAATCTGGCGTTCTATCTTGTGAAGAATTATAAATAGCCTGATCCGAATCTCCTATTTTCATTACTGTACACCTAGTTGAATTAAATATTGCGTCCATGGCTTGTCGCTGGATCTCATCACAATCTTGATATTCATCAATAAAAATATATTTAAATCTCGCCGAAAAAAGGTCTGTATATGTTTCCGATAAATCATCTACAGCAGCTTTAGCATATGCGTAAGCATCTTTATATCGTATTATCCCCTCTTTTTTTAAAAGATTATCAAGAATTTCTTTATACCGCTTGGTTGATTCCTTATCTGAACCAGCTAATGCTCTTTTTTGCTTTTCCATATAAAGAGCACCATCATTTCCTATATATAATCTCTGTACATACTCAATCTTTGTTTTAAATTGTGTACTAGTTTTTAATTTGGTTTCTATCATAAAATTGAGACTATTATACTTCCTATGCTTCTGCATCTGGTTTACCACATATTGCGCATAAGTAAAATCATCAACTGCTTGTACACGCTGTCCGGCAATATTTCTTAAATATGGCATTGTTACAAACTTGTCAATAAATGACTGAATTGTTCCAATATAATTTGGGTACCTAAGAAGTTTATCTGCATAGCTTGAAAGTCGTTTCTTAATCTCGTCTACTGCAACATTTGTATGCGACAGTACACAAATTCCTGCACCATTTGCAAACGGCATTCTATCAGCTAACAGTTTCAGCTTTGCAAGAAGAACTGTTGTTTTTCCGCTACCTGGACAAGCCGCCACATCAGTCGAATGCCAGCAACGTAAAACATTTTTCGCATCCTCGGAAAAATGTGCGCCCTCTGGCAAAAGGAGTTTCTCTGTTAATTTAATCTCCTGATCTGTAATTTCCCATTCTTTCATAGAATTCCTCCCATTTACACAGTTTCTCCTGCCGCATACTTGATAGCCTTTACTATATAGCCTAAAAATTGATCCTGCTCAAGCTCTGCTTTCAATTTATCCTTCTGTTGGTTATTGATTTTCAATCCATACAGGTCAAGATCAAACATCTTTTCTTGTTTAAATTCATCCGGTATTTCTGATATTTTCCAGCGTAACACAGACGCCAGACACTGAGCAACAATAGCTTTTAAGCTACTTTTACCATTTTCATCAAGCATCAAGCTATAAATTTCATATGCCCTTTTCCACAAAGGCATATCACTCCATTTTTCCATTTCCTTGGCTGCCTCATTATCTGCTTCCACAATCTTTTCATTTGTCAATGATATATATTCTTTTGCGTTAAAGATCTTCTTTCCATAATGAACCGATTTATGAAAATCTTCTGAAAGACAACTCATAGCAATACAATATTCTAATGTCCACCGCGGTGATGTAAATCCACGAACTGAACCTTCTGTATAATTTTTATTTTTTTCTTTTTCCTGTTTTATTGATTCATCTTTTTTCTCATCCAGCTTCTTTTCCTTCGTTTCCTGATCAACATCATATGGTCTCACATCACAATCTGTAATTACAGAAACTGGAATTCCAATACTACTTTCGTCTTTTCTTTGCATAATTCCGCTATACCGTAAAAAAGCTGTACTGCCTACATTTACTATAGATATTCCATATTTTTCTAAAGGATAGCCAAGAATATCAGCGATTACTGGAACTAAGATATTTTCCGCATCACCTTCCACCATTATAATTCCCTTAGCAAAGAACAAATTTGCTTTTGTTGAGTCAAGAAAACGTTGCAGGAACAGATAATCCCCCTTTTGTAATCCAGTTTTGCCTTCGGCCAAATCATATCCAAATCCATCTTTCATTAAAATCAGATTTTTAAGATTAATCTTAGATGCAAGAATTGGACTGTGTGTTGATATAATAATCTGAACATCGTTCTCATTATACTCATTCTGTAAATAGCTAATTAACCGAAGTTGGGCCTGCGGGTGAAGATGCGCTTCTAATTCCTCGATTAAAGCTAATTTCATACCTCCATCAGAATCTTCTTTAAGAAGCAGCAATTCTGCTGCAATAAATAATAAATTCAATTCTCCCAGTCCCGGGTTAAGCTCCGGAGCATTTAATGATAAAGATTCAAGTATAGCTTTAAGCTGAATGTCTGATGTTCTTAATTCTGCATCACTAGCTTGTCCATTATCATTAAAAGATTTCAGGTTATTTCGAATGGTTTGAAGAATATATTTTCCTTCTTCGTCACTCAAAAAGTAGGTTTCTATCTTATTGTTTGCCTCTTGAAAGATTTCTAAAATTTCGTGTTCCTTCTTATCTTTAAAAATTGGATGATTAAGAAGAATCTGCGAAATTCTTGATCCACGTCCAGAACTCATTTCACGCTCTGCATCTCGAAGAGGTTTTAGATATACAGCCTTTAATAAATCTCTTGCTTTTCCATCAATTGAAATACTATCATTTATATCACCCACACGCAATTCTTGAAATATTTTATGCCCTTCTTTCCATGCTCGATAATGAAGTTCAAGCATATATTCAATCTTATCACCGTCTTTTTTAAAGGTTAGATATTCGATAAAATTTTTTGCCTCGTTTTGAGTGAATTCTGTAATCTCACAATCAATCTTAAACTCAGAACAAGCATCACCATCAACAGGTTTATAAAAGTCCTCTTCCACCGGTCTAATATACTCATTACTCTGTGTTAATAAAACTAATTTAAGGGCGTCAATCACTGCTGTCTTTCCAGAATCATTCTCTCCAATCAAAGCATTTAATCCTTTATGGAAGGTAATTTTTAATCCTGGAGCACCTTCAACAGATCGAAATCGGCGAAAATTGTAAATTTTTAATTCAGATACTATCATAGTTTTATCCTCACTTCCATTGTTTACTTATAAGTTATTTTATCCTCACATTTCATCTTTGCTACTGCTCCTTTTCCGAATCTGGAACAGTTAAATTCAATTTATCCATTAAATTCTTAATGGTAGACTCATCAAAAGTATATTCCAATGCGGCTAAATCTTTAGCTACCTCCACTATATCTCCATTTTCATTTTCCGTATACATTGGATAATAGTCTCGATAATAATGATCATATGCACATAACCCATACGGTGAATTCCAAACAATCATACATCTTTCTGCGCTACTCGGAAGTCCATCATTTCCGCTCAATGCTTGATCTACAATATCTTTCGCACTACCATATGCTATGTTATAACATAAATTACCATTTATATCATAACACTGATAAATCGTTTTTCCTTCATCTGGAACAAGATAGTATAAGTCTTTAACACCTTGTCCATAATCGTATGACACATATAAATAATCAGCCTCGTCAATAATCTTTTTAATTTGAAGCTGCTGTTCTTCCTGCATCTGTTGCTTCTGCATAATCAACTGTGGAAGCTGCTGTTGTCCCCATGTTCGATTAACTATATCAGATGGTAACCAACAATAACTTTTAATATATGTACCACCGATTATATATTTTTCCGTTCCATTTGAATTCCACCACTGCAAATATGCATCCACATCATAGTCCAGCAGTTTATTTTGAACTTCCACAAATACTTCACTGTTAAAAATGTATTGGCATCCAGTCATTGTGCCATTAAGCAAATCAATCGCATTCACATTATTAATGCCTAGACGCTTGTAATTTCCAACTATATCTACATCATCTCCAATTGATGATCCACTTACACCATACTCATTTATTTTTGTTAACGATGTACCATCATATAAAAATAACTCTGTTGATATATTCATACCATCCGCAACATATCCCACGTAGCTCCATAGGTCACAGCCAATCATTCTCTGATTTTGTTCTGTCAAATATGAATAGCACCGCAAAATTCCTTTTTCTGGAAAAACTGCTATCCCATCTGTGACAAGTTCTGATTATAGCACAACAGACCCATATTGAATTTCATACATTTGCAGATCAAGGCTATCGCATTCCCCGTTTAACCCAACAACTAACAATTCCATCTGTCCGTCTTTGTCAAAATCTCTGATTTGATATCCCCAAGTAGTCCGTGGAATATTTGACGTAGATTGCGTTATTCCTTGCTCATTACGAATAAGCCATATATCATATGGTCCCTCTTCCGGATATTGCAATCCCCACGCAAACTTATACAGTTGATTTACATTATCCAGATAATCTGCTTCACTAATACTTTGTTCTCCCCATGCAGAATGACTACCCATTATCAAAATTCCGAATGCCATAATCCATGTCTTTTTCATATTAGCTGCACTCTCCCTTCTGCTGCCTAATTTATGTTATTACCATTTTTTCAATTTTGCAACTCACCATATTAACTATTTACTAAATTCTCAAAACGTCTATCTCATACTAAGAATTATATCATAACTACAAATAAAGTCAATTTATTTTACTACTTCTTTCATTATAAAAACTGGTATAGAATAGATTCCATAAGCAATCCATTCCATACCAGTTTTTGTTCTATCTATTCAAAAATTACATTTTCTGTAAAGTATACTTACTACCACTCCTTGAGGAATGGGAATCAGCGATTGTATATCCATAATTATGCAAATTGCTACAGATATATCTACTTATCTCATCACTTAATTTCATATCCTCTAAATTATACTTTTGATTAAACCATTCTACTACCTCATCTACAGGACATCTCATGTTCATCTGCTTTTGCATAAACTCAATAAATTCCTTTGATATTTTCTCAATATACTCATGTAAAGCGACCTCTCCATTACTGTTTAAAACATACAAATCAGGATTATCTTCTGAAAAACATGTATACCCAGCCTCAATAAATTTCTTGGCCTCTGGACTTTCCTCAATTTCAGATTTCCAATAACCATGTGGATCTTTACAAAACCCTAATATTAATTCGACTGCTTCTTTCATTGTAAAATTATCATTCACTTATTTTACTTCCTCCCTCTGGATAAAAAATCTAAAAACATAGATTTATGCAACATCTATATTACAACGCTAGTTTTGCATTAAACTTCTAGTTAGATTTTATCACTACATTTGAAACAAGTCTATATTCATATGTAAATAAGATAAATATTACATTATACTTTTGATTTATATTAACCGAATCATAAGTAACTCTATAATTTTATTCATTCAACTATTTTCTTTTTCCTCCCCACCACATTCAACCATTTCTCTTCCCCTCTGCCTTCTCTGACATCTCCTGTCACAAAGCACTCTACCGTCTCTAACCTACTTCCCTTCATCTCTTCCTCTGCCTCTTCCAGTACCTTCTTCCATCCATCTTCCCTCAGATCTGTAAAGTACCGACCTCCTGCCTCTCTCTCTTCTTCTCCATACTTAAAAGAAGCATACAGCACACCGCCATCTACTAGCGCAGCTATCAATCTCGCAATTACCTTCGGCAATAGTTCATGCGGCACATGTAAAAGCGATGCACATGCCCAAATCCCATCATACACTTCTTTTTCGTCTATCTCTTCAAATCGCCTGCACTGTACCTCTTGACCCAAGTATGCACTTGCCTGTCTGCACATTTCTTCGGAGCCATCCAGCGCAACTACTCTATATCCACTTTCCATAAAAAATTTGCTATCGCGTCCACTGCCACAGCCTGCATCTAAAATCAGAGTTCCTGGCTTCAAATACTGCAGGAAACGTCCTCTCATTTCACTCATATCTGCATTTCGCGTTCCTTCACAAAATGCAGAGGCATTCTCATCGTAATAAGAAAGTGTCCTTTTCTCTTTCTCTCTGCTTTCCATTTCCAATTTCAGCTTTCTCCCTTCTCATGCCTTGTCGCGATACCGCTTCCAGTAGTACTCTAACACGCGATACTGCACAATATCCTTGACCTCATCCGCAAACTTCATGCCGCCTTCCTGCAGCACAGCCTGCATCTCGTCCTTTAGCGCAATTAGATAACCTTTTTTATCTACAAAGAAGCCTTTTCCTGATTGCTTTAGGAAATTGACCGGATTTTTGGTGATATTCTGTAAATGATCCTTATCTGTCATATTTTCAAAATCAGCCTTAGTTTTACACTTATTTACATCCTTCCAGTTTTTGCCTGTCTGATAAAACTTCTTCCATGACCGCAACACATCACTTTCCGTCACAGCCATTTTCAAACTATCCACACTACCACCATCTGCTTCGCAAAAAGCACTCAGTACTGGCATCTTGTAAGACTTCTGCATACTTGTCTGCTCTATTAACTCCAGAAAATCTTCAGCGTCTGTTCCAATCCATGCGCACTTTTCTTTCTCCAAATCACCTAGCGCACTTCTAAACATAACATAATGGCGAAATGGATTTTCCTTTGCCTCTTTCAGACAATACTGATAAACAGCTTCATCCATATGTGTAAATAATTCTACTCTCGTTGGCACATGCTGCAGCAGTTCCTTCACACGGTAATATTCATGAACAACTGCATCATGACCTTTTCGCTTTCCTTCCTCCATCTTTCTAAACAGATCAATCAACTTCAAATCAAAATCCACAATGCAATCCTGAGGATATGGAAGTGTCAATGCCACATCAGCTGTTGACGCATGAAAATTGGCTGTTTCTCCGCTTAATAAATATAGTGCCAAATTTGCCTGTCTATAATTTCCTGCAAAATCAAGTACAGTCAGATACTCTTTTCCCGGCGCTTTTCTTAAGCCACGCCCTAATTGCTGCAAAAAGATGATTGGTGACTCTGTAGGACGCAAAAACATTACAAGATCTACTACTGGAATATCAACACCTTCGTTAAACATGTCTACACAAAACAGAGCTTGAATCTCTCCGCTTTCCAACTTCTTGACGGCTTCTATTCTGTCAAGCCAATATGTTTTTTCATCACCCTCATTTTCTGTATTATCTTCACGGCTATACACTGCCCCCGCAGCAACACCGCTTTCTGAGAAAAATCTTGCCATATACAATGCATGCTGTCTTGAACAACAAAAACCTAATGCATGCTTGGGATGATATTTACGAAAGTACCCCAAAATCAGCTGATCTCTTTTCGTATTTTCCAGATAAGCGGCTGTTAGCTCACTTTCCTCATAATGACCTCTTACAAAATGTAATGCACTATAATCAACTGTGTCATCCATAATTCCATAATAATGAAATGGAACTAGCACACCTCTGTTCACTGCTTCTTTAAGCGTTATTTCATAAGGCACTTCAAAATCATACAGCTCATACACACTTCTGCCGTCCATCCGCTCTGGTGTTGCTGTCAATCCAAGCAGATAGGCTGGATGAAAGAAATCTAAAATCTTTTGATACTGATCTGCCGTGCTGTGGTGACATTCATCCATTACGATATATTCAAATGAATCCGTTGAAAATTTTTCCTTTAATACTTCTTCTTTTCCAAGTGAAGCAACTGATGCAAACAATAAATCAACATCCGCATCCTTTTTATCTCCTGTAAAAAAGCCATATGAATCATCTGGCCTTACATTATGAAATGCCTCTGCTGCCTGTCGTAAAATTTCCTCTCGATGCGCAACAAATAAAACACGCTTATATGGCAGGGAATCAAAGGCGGCAAGGTATGTTTTTCCAATACCTGTCGCTGCATGAACAATTCCTTTTTCAGCGCCTTCCTTTCTGCTTTTCTCCAATTCGTACAGTGCTTCTATCTGCACACCTCTAGGCTGATACTCCTGTTTTAATCCACTCTGTTTTTCTTCTTCACCCTGCTTTTCATATCTAGCAAGATCCTTAGCCACAGCAGGACGCACCCAGCTTTTTGCATATTTTTTTAGCACAGTGTCCGTAATCTCAACAGATTTATTATAAAACAAATCCTCGAAGCTTGCATAAAACTGATCAAATGCCTGTTTATCAACTACACTGCTAAGACAATAGTTCCACTCTATGCCGCTTGTTAACGCACTTCTTGAAATATTTGACGAACCAATAAACACGCGGCTTTCTTTATCTGCGTGAAAGAAATATGCCTTTGGGTGAAATGAACGGTGACTGTCTGCATAAAAGCGAAGATCTATCTGATCACCAAGCTCGCTTCTTAGCAAATATAAGGCTGAGGGCTGCGTGATTCCAAGATAATTTCCTGTCAGAATGCGGATTGGAACACCTCTTTTTTGTGCCTGCTTTAATTGGGGAAGAAGCATTTTTACACCTGATTCCATCAAAAAAGATACTATTAAGTCTATTCGTTTTGCATGTGCCATGCTAATTTCCAGCTGCCAGAACAAATATTTTTCTTTTTTCTCGCCTGTGACTACGGCAAGCGAAGCGATATCTTCCATTACTTCTAACTCATTCACATCTATATTCATCTTTTTATCTGCCTTTCCCCGAGTTTTCGTCTTTTTTTACCAACAATTTTATCATGTTTATGGTGGATCTTCAAGTTTTTCCACCTTGCTTTTTCCTCCCCTAAATGTTACACTATTCATTACTACCCCAAACTAATGAGAAAGGATTCTCCTATGACCCTTATTACCACCCTTGAGGGCTTTGTACTAAGCATTCCTGCTTTTTTCTCAAATGCCCTTCAAGCTTTCACTACTTTTATACAAAAAACGACTGGTATCTCGCCGGCCGATCTGCACCATATCTTACGCTGGACTGGTATATTTTTGCTTGCGTTTTTTCTTTTTTTGATTTTAAAGCGTCTTTATCATCTATGGCTTCCTGGTCATTTTGCACGCCGTTATGGTATTAGCCGTCTGCCGAAGCATACTATTATTAAGCGTCGTTTTCGTCTGCCGCTTACGCGAAATTCTTATGTTCTTCGCTTTCCGTCCTGGCGCTATGCCAATCAGGATAAGACACGTGATCAGAGGCGTAAGGGCAATAAAATCAATTGGAAAAACAGCTGTCTTATGATTGACTCTTATAAGATTTTCATGAAAAACCCTATGCAGATGGTTCGTCTTGTTCGTCATTTGCGTGAGGAGGGCTATGAGATTTTGCCTTGTGCTATTGAGATTGAAAAGAAAAGGCTGCTGCGTAAGAGTGATGACACTTACAGAAGCGGCTCTTCCCGCGAGCTTCACAGACGCTTTCAGGAGGATCCGTTTGCATTTGAGGAATATTGTGCCGCTCTTTTTCGCGCAATGGGCAAACGGGCACATACAACGCCTCGCACTAATGACGGCGGCTATGATGTTATTGTAAGCGATGATAATGGTCTAAATGGCATTGTTGAATGTAAGTGCTATGCACCTGACTCTAAGGTTGGACGTCCGCTGCTTCAAAAGCTTGTAGGTGCCTGCATGGCTTATCCGATTCGCCTTGATTATCTTATTTTTGTAACGACTAGTGATTTTTCTGAGGAGGCACGGACATTTGCTCAGGATTTTCAAAAGCGTGAAAAGATAAGCTTTTCACTTATCAATGGTCAGACCTTATCTGATCTTTCTGAGAAATATTTATCTGAGTCTTCTTCTAGGAAAAAGATGAAGCGCCCTATTGATGACTGGAAGCAGTGGCAATTGACTACGGCTGACCTAAAAGAATATGTTCCGCCTGATCTTTATGATCGCCTATAAATAAACAGCCCGGCTTTTGACCGGACTGTTTTTTATTTGTTTGCTCCTGATTGCTGTCTTATTTTTGCATATTCTAGCAGCGGCATCTGTTCTTCTAATGTACCTTCTACGATAAGATCAAGGTAACGATAATTTTTTACGCCGTCGTCTCGGCCGCATGTAATGATATAGCATTTATCGCTTCCTATACTAAAGTTGTCTACGTAGTTTCTTGTGGCTTCGTCTCTTGATACGGCAAATACGTTTGTTACACGGTATGTATAGCGTCCTGATTCTGCCGTTAGATAAAAGGCATCGCCAACTTCTACATCCTTTAGGCGGTTAAATGACAGATCTTGTGCCGTATGGTTATGACCATAGATGCACATATGAGTCTCGCCTAGTGTATAATCTGGTCGTGCTGCTGTTACCATCCAGATATCCAGGTCGTAGTTTATCTCTTCCCATGTTCCTGTGTAGACACCTCTTCTTATGCCTGCTGTCGGAACTTCAAGCACACACTGGATCGTGCCTTTTGCATAATCTGGCGTATAGACAATGCCGTCTCTCATATAATAATTGGCATCCTCATAGTCAAGGTCTGAAAAATCGTATGTTGGTGCTGATTCAGCCTCTCCGGCACTTTCACTGCTTTTTTCTATATCGTCCCAGCCTTTTGCATTTTCCTGCTGCTTACGCCTTGCCATGCGCTCTGCCTTTTCCTTTGCTTCTTCCTGAACCTTTTTTTCGTATGCTTCTGGATCTGTAAGCTTTAAAATCAGATCATCTATATACGTATCGGCAAGATCGCGTTCCTCTGCCTGGCGCTCGTAGGCATCACGATTTTTAAAGAACATCAGATACACACCTGCTGCAATCAAACCAATTGATGCTGTGAATAAAAGTGCAAACAGAAATTTCATGCCTGCCGCCATTTTTTTCTTTCTTTTTTTCTTCACAAAGTCTGCTCCTTTCCCTGATTTTCTTTTTTTCAGCTTATCATCTTTTTTTGTTCTGCACAACCCTTTTTCCTGATTCTTATGCTGCCGTCAAAAATCGTAAGAAATTCGTCAGATTAAAAAAGAGACAGACATATTTCATGCCTGCCTCTCTTATATTAAATAGTTGTTATTACTTATTAGAAAGATACTCGTGAATACCCTTTGCACCAGCTTTTCCAGCTTCCATTGCAAGGATTACGGTAGCTGCACCTGTTACGGCATCTCCACCTGCGAATACACCATTCTTGGAAGTCTGGCCGTTTGTTTCTTCTGCTACGATACACTTCCACTTATTTATCTCAAGTCCCTCAGTTGTGGAGGAGATCAGTGGGTTCGGTGAAGTACCAAGTGCCATGATAACGGTATCTACGTCAAGTGTGAACTCTGAATCCGGGATTACAACAGGACGACGTCTTCCAGATGCATCTGGCTCACCTAATTCCATACGAACACACTTCATGCCCTTTACCCAACCCTTCTCGTCCTCAAGGATCTCAGTCGGGTTTGTCAGAAGATGGAAAATGATTCCCTCTTCTTTTGCATGATGTACTTCCTCTACTCTTGCAGGAAGCTCTGCCTCACTACGGCGATATACGATATATGTGGTTGCACCAAGACGAAGTGCTGTTCTTGCTGCGTCCATTGCAACGTTTCCACCGCCGACAACTGCTACCTTTGTTCCTCTAAAGATCGGGGTATCATAGTCATCGCGGAATGCCTTCATTAAGTTGTTTCTTGTTAAGAACTCATTTGCAGAGAATACACCAACTGCGTTCTCACCTGGAATACCCATAAACTTTGGAAGACCTGCTCCAGAACCGATAAATACAGCCTCAAAGCCTTCCTCCTCCATCAGCTGGTCAATGGTAACAGACTTTCCGATAACAACGTTGCACTCGATCTTAACGCCAAGCTTGCGGACATTATCGATCTCTTTCTGTACAACCTCATCCTTCGGAAGACGAAACTCCGGAATACCATATGTTAATACACCGCCTGGCTCATGAAGTGCCTCGAAGATAGTAACTTCGTAGCCAAGCTTTGCTAAATCACCTGCACATGTAAGACCTGCCGGGCCGGAACCGATGATGGCAACCTTCTTGCCGTTTGTAGTCTCTGGCTTCTTCGGAACATAGCCATGCTCTCTGGAGTAATCAGCAACGAAACGCTCCAGCTTTCCGATGGAAATAGGATCACCCTTGATACCACGAATACACTTGCCTTCGCACTGTGTCTCCTGCGGACATACACGTCCACAGATTGCCGGAAGTGCAGATGATTCTGCAATGATATCAGCAGCTTCTGTGATCTTTCCTTCCTTTACCGCTTTTACAAATGCTGGAATATTGATAGATACTGGACATCCCTGAATACACTTTGCATTCTTACAATTAATGCAGCGTGATGCCTCTTCCATTGCCTCTTCCATGTTATATCCAAGACAGACTTCGTCAAAATTAGTAGCTCTTACCTTTGGATCCTGCTCTCTGACTGGAACTCTGTTTAAAACGCTCATATTCAACCTCATTTCTGCGTATTTTGCGTATTTTTACTTTTCTATATCTTGTTTTATCAGCCTTCGCAGTGTCCGCAGCCGCCGTGATGGGTCTCGCCCTCAAGCTCCTTTAACATTGCTCTGCCTTCTGCTGTCTTATAGGTCTGCTGACGCATCATTGCCTCGTCCCAGTTTACCAGATGACCATCAAACTCTGGTCCATCTACGCAGGCAAACTTGATTTCTCCGCCTACAGATACACGACATCCGCCGCACATACCTGTTCCGTCTACCATGATCGGGTTTAAGCTGACGATTGTTGGAATACCAAGCTCCTTTGTCAGCTTGCATACGAATTTCATCATGATCATCGGTCCGATTGCAACACATACATCATACTGCTTACCCTGATCGTGCAGTTCCTGGATTACCTGAGTAACCATTCCCTTACGCTCATAGCTGCCGTCATCTGTTGTGATATAAACGTTTCCAACAGCTTTCATCTCTTCTTCAAGAAGGATTAAGGACTGTGTCTTTGCACCGACAATTACATCTGCCTGAATGCCATGCTCATGCAGCCACTTTACCTGTGGGTAAACAGGTGCTGCACCAACACCACCGGCAACGAATAAGAACTTCTTGTTCTTTAAAGCTTCTGGATCTTCCTTTGTGAACTCAGATGCCACACCAAGCGGTCCTACAAAATCTGTAAAGCTGTCTCCTGCGACAAGCTTTGACATTTTCTCGGTTGATGCACCTACGATCTGGAACACGATGGTGATAGTTCCATTTTCTCTGTCATAATCGCAGATTGTAAGCGGAATACGCTCACCTTCCTTGTCTACCTTTGCAATAATGAACTGTCCCGGAAGGCAGTTTGCTGCCACTCTCGGTGCCACAACATCCATCAGATAGATCTTATCTGCCAGCTTTTTTGCCTTTGTGATCTGATACATAATAACCTCCATTTGTTGATATATTCACTGCACTAAAGTGTATTCTACTATAATCAGAGCAAAACTTCAATACCATTACTTGGAAATCGTCAAAAAAATCACAAAGAGGGATGCATCAATACTCTCTTCCCAGATCTTTTATCCACGTGATTGACAGACCCATCCAGGACTGTACTTTTGGAAGCTCGCCGTCTTTGTCACATTTTGTTTCTTCGTTTGCGAGGGAGAGGCCATGCCAGCCGTGCGCATACATATGAAATTCTACTGGTACTTTTGCTTTTCTAAGGGCTGCTGTGTAGAGGAAGGAGTTTTCTACTGGTACTGCCTGGTCTTCGTTTGTGTGCCAGATGAAGGTTGGCGGATTTTGTGTGCCTGCCTGTTTTTCCAGTGAGGTGAGCTTAAGATATTTTTCCTGATCAAGTCCTCTGCACAGCTCGTTGAAGGAGCCTCTGTGGGCGAACTCGCCTGATGTGATGACTGGATAGCAAAGGATATTTCCATTTGGGCGAATGTCTTCTGCCAAAAGACCTAGTGGTTCGTAGACAAAGCTTTGATTCCAGAAGCATCCTAAGCTGGCTGCCAGGTGGCCTCCTGCTGAGAAGCCTGCGACTAAAATCTTTTCTGGATCTATATTCCACTCTGTGGCATGACTTCTTACTATGCTTACTGATTTTGCTAACTCTAACAGTGCACATGGGAATACTGCCGGTGCACAATTATAATATAAAACAAATGCCTGCATTCCGGCTGCTAAGTACTGCATTGCTATGGACTCTGACTCTCTTGATGAGGTATAACGATAACCGCCGCCTGGACAGATAACAACTGCCGGACGCGGTACTGGCATGTTCTGAGGCTGCTGCAAATAACATACAAGCTGTGCTGCTGATTCTGGCTTTTCTGCGCCTGCCTTTTCATATGGGATCTCTAAATTCAGCTTTATCAGTTCCATCTTATTTTGTCTCCTTATTCTCTTCGTCAATATCAATGCGTCGTCCTGCCGGAACTAGAAAACGACTCTCAAAAATACCTGCTGCATTTGCGCGCAGCTTATATGGCTCTTGTCTTTGCACATGAATTATAAACTCTGCATGTGGATCTAATGCTGTCAATGTCAGCTTTAATGCTGCATCCTCCTGTGAGGAATTGCAGTAATCAGCGTGAATTAGTCCATCTGACTGCTTTTTTACCGCGTAGTAACGTCCTTTTTCAAGGATATCTCCCGGTTCGCCCTGCATCATATTCAGGACAATTGATTTTTCCTTCATAAATCGATTCCATCTCTTTCCACTATATTTAACTATTAACCCCTGGAAATTTTGGTAATGCAAAAGAGGGATCACCTGACGGCAACCCCTCTTACTTACCATACACGTAAACATCATTGTCATCGACAACTATCAGTGACAATTAGTTGTACTTACGCTTTCTAGCCGCTTCAGACTTCTTCTTACGTCTTACGCTTGGCTTCTCATAATGCTCTCTCTTACGGATTTCCTGCTGGATACCTGCCTTAGCGCAGTTTCTCTTGAATCTGCGTAATGCACTGTCCAGGCTCTCGTTCTCTTTAACGATTACATTAGACATAGACTCTCACTCAACCTCCCTCCAGTTGTGTATTGTGCAAATACAACTGTTTGGGTATTTTTAGCACATGTTTTATTATAACAGATTTTTTTCTTTTGTCAATCAGATTTTTTCTTTTTTTATCAAACTTTTAATGCCATATCGCCTTCTCTGATCCAGCCTTTTTTGCGCATGAACTCGGATACGCCAAGTGTCAGAAGCGCCGGAAGGATGAAGTGCATAATGGCAATCTGAAGAAGTGCCATCCATGTTGACATGCCTGCCTCGGTCATTGCACCGAATGCTGCAATCTGTCCGACAAAACCGGCTGATCCCATGCCTGAACCAACTGGTGTACTTACCATATGAAGTACAGCAGATGCAACTGGTCCTAAAATGGCACTTGATACAATAGCCGGAATCCATATGATTGGACGGCGCACGATATTTGGAATCTGAAGCATAGAAGTTCCAACACCCTGTGCAATCAGACCTCCTACCTTGTTCTCGCGGTAGCTGGCAACTGCAAATCCAACCATCTGACAGCAGCATCCGATAGTTGCTGCACCTGCTGCAAGTCCGGTAAGACCCATGGAAATTCCAATTGCAGCGGAGCTAATCGGAAGTGTTAAAATCATACCCATTAAGACAGAAACGACGATTCCACCAAATATTGGAGACTGCTCTACGTTTACATTAACAAGTCCGCCAAGCCACTTCATAAAGTCAGTGATGTACGGTCCTACAAATAAACCAATCGCAGCACCTGCGCAGATAGAAATAAGCGGTGTTACAAGAATATCAACCTTTGTCTTTCCTGCAACAAGATGGCCAACCTCAATTGCTACGTAAGCAGCTACGAATGCGCCAAGCGGCTCGCCAGGTGCGCCAAGTGTGATTGCCTCTGGTGCAGCCGGGAATGCTCCGATCATACCAGCAACAGCAGCTGATACAGTTACAAGCGGTCCCTCTTTGAATTTACAGGCTACGCCAACACCGATGCCGGCACCTGTAAGTGTCTTTGCTACATTGCTGATAGCCTTTAAATAGCTGCCAACCGGTCCACCAATCAGTGTTCCGATCTGTGCAATGATAGTTCCGATAATCAGAGTGGAAAATAAGCCCAGTGCCATTCCGCTCAGTCCATCAATAAAAATGCGGTTTAATATTTTCTTTGTTTTCTCCATGCAAACAACCTTGCCTTTCCCCTCCCGTTTTCCACGGGTGTATTTTATCTGACTGACGAAACAGTGAAGTGTAAACAAATGTCTTGTCCACTGTCTTGTCAGTTGACTTGTCAAACAGGTGCAAGTGTATCACATTCTGACAAAGAAATCAAGTGTCTTTTTTAAATTGTTTCCTGTAAGTAACCTAGAAGCCGCAGTTTTTGCTCGATACGGTCAAAAATTTCCTCACGGTCTGCTTCTACAGTATGATAATGCTTTCCGTTTGTGAGGATGCTTAACGGGCGTGCCGTGCTTTTTGAGATTTTGTCAAGAAAATCCTGAACGTCACATCTGTTTTCAAGAATCAAATCTACTGTTATCTGTCCGTAGATCTCATGCTCGACTACAACGTCCCTTAAGCGTCCGCCATTGTCTACAATGGCAAATAGTTCTTCTGCCATCTGCTCATCCGTATGGCATACAAAAAAGGTACGGCGTACTACTTTTTTCTCGTCTGCCCTGTCGTATAGATATCCCTTATTCGTCGAGAGAATATTTCGGTTTGATGCGCGAAGCAGTGCAATGTCCTGCACGATCACCTGACGGCTTACCTTCATCTGTTTGGCAAGCTCTGTTCCTGAAATCGGCTTTTTTGTCTGCGTCAAAAGCTGAATAATATATTCTCTTCTCTCTTCTCCTTCTGTCATAATCTCTCCTTTATAAAAGGGGACTGCCAAATAGCAGCCCCCTTATTTTTTTACAGCATTATTTGTTTAACTGATCCTTAAGAACCTCTGCTGCTTTTTTAAGTGCAGCCTGGATTCCGTCTGGATTCTTTCCGCCGGCCTGAGCCATATTTGGACGGCCGCCGCCGCCACCGCCTACAAGTGCAGCAATTCCCTTGATAAGATTTCCTGCATGTGCGCCGGCCTTTATAGCCTCGTCTGTTGCAGTTGCCATAAGGTTTACCTTGCCGTCTGCTGCAGATGCGATTACTACAACACCGTTTCCAAGCTTCTCCTTGAACTGATCGCCTAAGTTGCGAAGCTCATTCATTCCAGTATCCTTAAGTGCTACAGCCAGAAGCTTAACACCATTAATCTCTACTACCTGATCCATTACGTTGCCGACAGCATCTTTTGCCATCTGGTTTTTTAATTTCTCATTCTCAGACTGAAGTGCCTTGATCTCGCCCTGCATAGTCTCGATACGCTCTGTCAGCTTGTCCGGAGTAGTCTTTGCTGCTGCGCTTGCCTCTGCAAGATCAGCTGAAAGCTTCTCGTAGTAATGAATAAGGCCCTCAGATGTAAGTGCCTCAATACGGCGAACACCTGCTGCAATACCAGACTCAGAAATGATCTTGAAGCAATTTATTGCTGCGGTATTTGATACATGTGTACCACCGCAAAGCTCTAATGAAAAGTCTCCCATGCAAACGACACGTACTGTAGAACCATACTTCTCACCAAACAGTGCCATTGCGCCCATCTTCTTTGCCTCATCGATTGTTGTTTCCTTTGTAACAACTGGAAGTGCTGCTGCGATCTGATCATTTACGATCTCCTCTACCTTTGCAAGCTCTTCCTTTGTCATTGCCTGGAAATGAGTGAAGTCAAAACGCAGACGATCCTTTGATACATAGGAACCTGCCTGCTCAACATGGCTTCCAAGTACCATACGCAGTGCCTTCTGAAGAACATGTGTTGCGCTGTGGTTCTTGCTTGTCAGCTGACGGTTCTTCTCATCTACCTTTAATGTAACAGTTTCGCCCTGTGTAAGCATACCCTTTGTCATGGTTCCTACATGGCCGATCTTGCCGCCCTGAAGGTGAATTGTATCCTTTACAGTGAAGCTTCCGCTCTCTGTCTCGATAACACCGATATCACCCTGCTGACCACCCATGGTGCCATAGAATGGTGTCTCCTCGGTAATGATTGTTCCGTTCTGACCATCTGTAAGTGCCTCTACGATCTCATCCTCTGTTGTTAAAACAAGGATCTTTGAGTCGCTTACAAGCTTGTCATATCCAATGAACTTACTTGTAACAGACGGATCGATGGACTGGTATACAGTTACATCTGCGCCCATGTAGTTTGTTGTCTTACGAGCCTTTCTTGCAGCCTGTCTCTGTGCTTCCATGTTCTCCTTGAAGCCTTCTTCATCTACATCAAAGCCCTTCTCCTCAAGGATCTCCTTTGTAAGATCAAGCGGGAAGCCGTAGGTATCATACAGCTTGAATGCATCAGCACCGTCAAGTGTAGTCTTTCCTTCTTCCTTCATTGCTGCCTCAAGATCCTCTAAGATTGTCAGACCCTGATCAATTGTCTTGTTGAATTTATTTTCTTCCTCAGAGATTACCTTTAAGATCATCTCTTTCTTTTCTTCTAACTCCGGATAACCATCCTTAGATGTTGCGATTACGACCTTAGCTAACTCGCTTAAGAACAGGCCATCAATTCCAAGGATTCTTCCATGACGTGCAGCACGACGAAGCAGACGGCGAAGAACGTAGCCTCTGCCCTCGTTAGACGGCATGATACCATCGGAGATCATAAATGTTACGGAACGGATGTGATCGGTGATGATACGAATGGAAACATCCTTCTTTTCATCCTCATGATAAACAGCATGTGCAACCTCACCAACATGGTCGGTCAGTGCGCGAAGTGTATCTACATCAAAAATAGAATCTACGTCCTGAACAGCAACTGCCAGTCTCTCAAGACCCATACCTGTATCAATGTTTTTCTGAATCAGATCTGTGTAATGACCATGTCCATCGTTATTAAACTGTGAGAATACGTTGTTCCATACTTCCATGTAACGGTCACAGTCACAGCCTACAGTACAGCCCGGCTTACCGCAGCCATACTTCTCGCCTCTGTCGTAGTAGATCTCAGAACATGGACCGCAAGGACCTGAACCGTGCTCCCAGAAGTTGTCTTCCTTTCCAAAACGGAAGATTCTCTCAGCCGGAATGCCCTGCTGCTTATTCCAGAGCTCAAATGCCTCATCATCATCCTCATATACGGACGGATACAGACGGTCTGGATCAAGACCAACAACCTGAGTTAAAAACTCCCAGCTCCATGCAATAGCTTCCTTCTTGAAGTAATCGCCAAAAGAGAAGTTTCCAAGCATCTCAAAGAAAGTACCGTGACGTGCAGTCTTTCCAATGTTTTCGATATCACCTGTTCTGATACACTTCTGACAGGTGGTCACTCTGCGTCTCGGCGGGATTTCCTGTCCGGTAAAATATGGCTTTAACGGTGCCATACCGGAGTTAATAATTAAAAGGCTGTTGTCGTTGTGCGGCACCAGTGAAAAACTCTTCATCTTCAGATGTCCTTTGCTCTCCATAAAATCAAGGAACATCCGGCGTAATTCATTTACTCCATACTTTTCCACAATCGTTTCCTCCAAACTAATCTGCACCTGCGGCCGTTTTTGCAGACCACAGGCAATTTTATCGCATTTATTATAGTATAAATAGAAAAATACTGCAAGACGTTTTTATTCTAAACTCCACACTCCTGTATCTAAGAAGCGCTTTGCTGTTTCGTCTGCCTTTGTGATGACATTCTCGTCGTAGCCAAGAACACCTAAAAGCTTGATTGCATTTCTTGATACGGCACGTCCCTCGTACAGACGGTAATTGAAGATGACATCGTTATCCTTGACATCTTCTTTGAAATGATAATTGCTGTACAGATGCTCTAACATATGAGTAAGCTCAATATCATGTGTTGCTGCAAAGCACATAACACCGCTGTCGGCAAAGCTCTGTAAGATACGGCTTGATGCCGCGATACGCTCTACTGTATTAGTTCCGCGAAGAACCTCATCTACAAAGCAAAGAACTGGTGTCTTGTCCTGATTTACAGCATCAAGAATACGCTTTAAGGACTTGATCTCGACAATGAAGTAGCTCTCGCTGCCCTGAATATTGTCCTTTAATGCCATTGATGAGTAAATTCTAAAGAAGCATGAACGATACTCCTTTGCAAGAGCCATACCACATGTCTGTGATAAAAGTGCGTTGATTGCAACAGTCTTTAAGAAGGTTGACTTACCAGATGCATTTGAACCTGTAAGAAGCACTGGATGATGCTCGTAAATACTATTTGCAACTGGCTCTGAAAGCAGAGGGTGATACATATCCTTTGCCTCAACAAAGCCCTCTTTTGACTCCTCTAATTCGCTCTCGCAGTAAAATGGCATAAGCTCGCGGAATGAGGCAATAGAGATATAGGCATCGAGACGGCCAATCTCGTCCATTAAAATAAGCATCTCTTTTTTGTGCTTCTGAACCTTTGCCAACAGACGATTAAACATGATCAAGTCAATTCTAAAGAACATGTTTAAATAGTCCATCATCATAGAGCCCATATTTCCGCTGAACTTGTCAGTGGAACCAAGAAACTTTGCATTTCCCTTTACTGATGAAAGGACATTTACAGCCTGCTTTAAGTTCTCTGTGTAATCTTTAAGCTCTGGCACATTCAGCTTTAACAGTCCCTGTGCACAGGACACTAAATGTACAATGGCACCAACAGACACATAATATGGTTCAATCTCTGTTTTCTTTTTGTAGTAGGTGTAGATATTGTAGATCAGCACACCTATTGCAACAAGAATACCGCTTGCCGGCTGTGCGATAATCGCAAATATTACTACAACATACAAAAACAGATGCATGTAGTTGTCAAGGTTGCTGTCAGGAAGAAGCTTTGTGATGTTGTTGACATAATCAATCAACGCAAACTTCTTTGAATGACCTACCTTGGAAAGCTCCATCTGGTAAGCTATTCTTGTCTTTTCGTTTCGCTGAAAGAAGCTTATGATGCGGTTTCTCTCCTCAAGCTCCTTCTTGCTTGTCAGCGGTGTACGCAGCAGCTTGTAAAGATAGTCGTCTCCGCTGCTGCTGCGGCACTGATTCATCATACAGAACACAGAGTCCATATCTAAGTCGTTCCATGTGATATCATCAATCGTAAACTCTTCCTTTTTTGTTGCCTGAAAATATTTGGCAATGTGCTCAAGCTCACCGTAATCATACTCTCTCTTTGGCAGATTTCCCCATGAGTTGATGATCGAGCTTAAAAAACGCTTGTTGCGGCGGCTGTTGCTGGTGACAACCTGATAGACCAGCACACCGACAACAATAACGGCAAGCCCGATATACAATAGTGTCGTTGTGTCCATAAAATTCCTTACCTTTCTGTCGGCTCATTATAAGGAGCCTTATCTTTAGTAATATACCTTTTTTTGCGCGTATCGTCAAGGTATCGTTAGATAATTATGCACACAATACCGCCATTGCTGTCGTTTATAATCTTTTTAAGCGCATCCTGAAGCTTTTGCTGGCAGCTGTCTGTCATTTGGTTTATTTTAGCGTTCATGCCGTCTTCGACGATCTGCTCAATTGATTTTCCGAAGATGTTTGTGTTCCATATTCCATCCTGCTCTTTCTGTGCCGCAGATTCTATGTAATCGACTAGATCTTTTGCCTGCTGTTCACTTCCGACTATAGGTGCAATCTCTGTCTCTACCATGCTTTGTATCATATGAATTGACGGAGCCGTTGCCTTCATTCTGACGCCATATCTGCTTCCGTGACGCACGACTATTGGCTCTGAGATATTTATCTGTTTTCTCTCTGGCGTGACAACACCGTATCCCTTTTGGGCAACTGATTCCATTGCTGACTGTACCTTTTGATACTGAGAGCGAAGTCTGGCATACTCGGCAAGAGCATCAAAAAGCTGCTTTTGTGATGTAAGCAAAAAGCCTGCACATTCACTGGCCAATGAAAAATAAAGTTCTTCCTTTAAGCTTATTTCATAGACGATCTTTCCCTGTGCAAGATTTGTCTCTTCTAGCACAAATCGGCTAATCTGCTGCGGAAGGTTTTCTTTTTCTGGTACCTTTGCATCGCGCATACAGCTGATCTGATTCATGACTTTCTGCGCAAATTCGATGACTGCTTTTTTGACAGGACTAGAAAGCTCAAGCACATCAAACCAGCCCGGCGTTTCAAAATCAACCTGACACACTGGAAATTCAAACAAGATTTTCTTCATCAGCTGACTTATATCCTCAAGATCCATCGATGCACAGTCCATTGGCACAACTGTAACCTTATACATTTCCTGCAGCTTTTTTGTAAGCTGCTTTACGGCTATTGTATAAGGTGTCTTTGTGTTTAAGACAACTACAAATGGTTTTTGATGCTTTTTAAGCTCTTCTATTGTTTTCTTCTCCGCTTCCTCATAGGCTGCTCTCTCGATTCCTGTCACACTGCCATCTGTCGTCACAACAATACCTACTGTGCTGTGTTCTTCAATTACCTTTCGCGTGCCAAGCTCTGCCGCCTGTGAAAATGGAATATCATAATCAAACCATGGTGTATGTACAAGACGCTCTTTTTCTTCTTCTGTGGCACCAAACGCGCCAGGAATCAGAAAGCCAACACAGTCAATGAGACGAATTTTCATCTCTGTCTTATCCTCTAAGAAGATTTTTGCCGCCTCTGTCGGAATAAATTTAGGCTCTGTTGTCATAATGTTCTTGCCTGATGCTGCCTGCGGAAGCTCATCTTTAGAGCGCGTTTTCGCCGGACCATCCTCCATATGTGGGATGACCATCTCCTCCATAAAACGGCGGATAAAGGTGGACTTGCCGGTACGCACCGGGCCTACAACCCCTAAGTAGATCTCTCCGTTTGTTCGCTGTCTGATATCCTTATAAATGTGAAATTCCTTCATACACGCCTCCTGACAATCATCCCCGGACAGTCCGGGCTGTTACTGTCAGTCTATGCGCATATGAAGGAATTTATTCGTTAGGAATTTATTCGTTAGGATATTATTGTTACTTATTTTCCCACAGCAAATTTTCACTCTCAATTGTTCTGTCTCTAAGCATCAGATCCTTTAATGCTTCTGCTGCTGTTTTTCCACCGAACAAAACCTGATTAGTTTCCTGCACGAGCGGCATGGAAACATTATATTTTTTGCTGAGTGCAAGGGCTGCCTTCGCAGAGTACACACCTTCTACCACCATCTGAACTTCGTCCATGGCTTCCTGCATTGTCTTTCCCTGTCCGATCAGGATGCCGGCTCTTCTGTTTCTGCTATGCATGCTTGTGCATGTGACAATCAGATCTCCGATTCCTGAAAGTCCGGAAAATGTCTCCGGCTTTCCGCCCATTGCTACACCAAGTCTTGTGATCTCTGCGATTCCTCTTGTCATAAGAGCTGCCTTTGTGTTATCACCGCAGCCAAGACCATCGCTGACACCTGCTGCAAGGGCAATGACATTTTTAAGTGCACCGCCAAGCTCAATACCTAAGATATCAGGGCTTGTATATACACGAAAGACAGATGACATAAACAAGTTTTGGATGTGCTCAGCTGTCTGTCTGTCCTTTGCTCCAGCAACAACAGTTGTCGGAATGCCGCGACTGACTTCCTCTGCATGGCTTGGGCCAGAAAGAACTGCAACATTTGCCATCGGAAGTTCTTCTTCAATCTGCTGGGACATTGTCATTAATGTTTTTTCCTCAATGCCCTTTGCTACGCTTACAATCAGCTGTCCCTCCTTTACGAAAGGATTCATCTGTTTTGCTACTCCTCTGGTAAATACCGAAGGAACTGACAAAACAAGCATCTCCTTATCAGTACATGCCTCCTGTAAATCTGCTGTAAATACAATGCTTCTCGGGATCTCAACTCCCGGAAGATTTTTGCATGTATAGCTTTCCCTTAGTGCCTCAATTTCCTTCGGCAGCGCAGACCACGCCGTTACTTCATGGCCATTCTGCGCCAGCACCATGCCAAGGGCAATGCCCCATGTTCCCGTTCCTATAATGCTGACTTTTGCCATAACACAAACCTTCCTTATATTTATTTCTTAGCACCTATTTTATTTTCAGTGCCGCTTAACAGACGCTTGATATTTGCTCTGTGGCGAATATATGCCTGAATTGTAATTAGGGCAAGCAATATAATAAACTCTGCCATATTTGCCGGCTCTACACTAAGCATACCGTTTACGCCAAAAATCACACCCATCACGAAGCAGATTGAAACAACTGTCAGTGAGCCTAATGATACGTAACGTGTCGTTCCAACAATTACACTGAATGCTGCCAGACACACAGCGGCGATACGAAGATCAAATGCTAAAATAAAGCCTGATGTACTGGAGATTCCTTTTCCGCCCTTAAAATTTAAATAGCATGGATAATTGTGTCCCAAAATAACACCAAACGCCAGATACAGCATATAGATATCTTCCATATGCTGCTGTCCGCTTGAAACAGCCCATGCCTTTACGATCAAACATGGAATAAAACATTTGCACAAATCGACAGCAAAGACGATAAGACCAGCCTTTTTGCCAAGTACTCGAAGTGAATTTGTCGCACCGGAGTTTCCACTTCCCGCCTTGCGGATATCAATTCCCTTCATTCTTCCATAAAGATAACCTGTCTGGATCATTCCCAGACAATATCCGATCACCAGCAATAATACGCGTATCATTACTTATCTTCCTTTCTCTCGCGGATAATAAAGCGAAGCGGCGTTCCTCTAAAGCCAAATGCATTGCGGATCTGGTTCTCGATATATCGTGTGTAAGAATAATGCATCAGTTTCTTATCATTTACAAAGACAACAAATGTCGGCGGCTTTACTGAAATCTGAGTCATGTAGAAGATCTTTAAGCGGCGTCCTTTATCTGACGGCGGCTGCTGCATAGCTACAGCCTCTGCTAAGATTTCATTTAACACACCAGTTGCAATACGCATAGACTGATTTTCGATGATCATATCAATCAGCTCAAAGAGCTTGTCTAATCTCTGTCCTGTCTTTGCAGAGATGAAAACAAATTCTGCATATGGCATATATGCAAGTGTCTGCTTGATCTTTTCTGTCATCTTGTAGATTGTCTTATCATCCTTTTCAACAGCATCCCACTTGTTTACTGCAATGATTACACCCTTACCGCGCTCGTGTGCGATACCTGCAATCTTTGCATCCTGCTCTGCAACGCCCTCTGCCGCATCAATTACCATAACGACGACATCGGCACGCTCTACTGCTGTAACAGTACGAATGATACTATAGCGCTCAAGATCCTCGTGAATCTTGCTCTTGCGGCGAAGACCTGCTGTATCAATAAGGATATACTCGCGGCCATTTCTCTTAAGAGGCGTATCAATGGCATCACGTGTTGTTCCTGCAATGTCAGATACAATCACACGCTTCTCGCCTACAAGACGGTTTACAATAGATGATTTTCCAACATTCGGGCGGCCTACGATAGCGATGCGCGGACGATCATCATCATCTGACTCACTGCCGTCCTTCTTAAAATGATCACTGACAGCCTCAAGAAGATCACCGACACCCTGATGGTTTGATGCAGATACAGGGATCGGATCACCGATTCCAAGGTTATAAAACTCGTATACATCTGCTTCCATCTTCTTAAAGGAATCCACCTTATTAACACAAAGAACAACTGGCTTTTGGCTGCGGCGAAGCATATCTGCTACCTTGCCGTCTGCATCGGTAAGTCCCTGTCTTACATCAACAAGGAAAATGATTACATCTGCAGTATCAATTGCGATCTGTGCCTGATCTCTCATCTGTGACAAAATTACATCACTTGAATCCGGCTCAATACCACCTGTATCAATCAGGGTAAAATTATAATTCAGCCAGCTGCAGTCCGCATAAATACGGTCTCTTGTTACACCTGGCGTATCTTTTACGATGGCGATGGAATCGCCTGCAATTACATTAAACAACGTAGACTTTCCGACATTCGGGCGGCCTACGATAGCAACTATCGGTTTACTCATATTCTTCTCGCTTTCTTACATAAATATAAATCTTCAAAAACATTCGTAATTACAGCTCATATGGAGAATGAAGCTGCTCGGTTTCTTCACTTTCTTCCATCAGCATTGCACGAATCAGTTCCTGCCCGTCTGATTTTACAATATTTATCGGAACTTGTAAAGCTTTTTCGACATCCTGCTTTGTTAGATCGTCCAAAAATACTTCTTCATTACTTCTAAACATATTCGCTGGAAGAAGAAGAACCTCTCCTAATGGCTTGCCTTTAAGCTGCTTAATTAAATCCTGTCCAGTGATCAAACCAGACACAGTAACACCATGTCCAAAGAAATCATTCAAAATCTCATAGACTGTAATGTTCACATTTGGGAACTTCTCATGAACTTTTGCCGCAATATCCTTTAAAAATGGGTATGCCAGCTTTCCTGTCGCAAGAGACAATGTATGGACACGCTCATCACCGCTTAACGCTTCTAATGTATAATCTGTTTCTTCTATTAAAAGACGCAGCATACCAACACCATTTTCAAGTTGCACATAGCCGTCATAAACTTCTTCCGGCGGCAGAGGACGGTTTGCAAGCAGATAAAACTCATCACTTGCATGAACAAAATGTGTGCCAAAACGTTCATACATTTCATTTTGAAAACGGCCAATAATATCAAGGGCATTTTCTGCATCCTCTTTTGTAAGCGGCTCTAACGGATACAAGCCTTCACGATATTTACTTAAACCAACTGGAACTACTGACATACTCTGCATCTGCGGATATAATCCTGCAAGATCGCGAATTGAACGCTCTAGCTCGGCACCGTCATTTACTCCCTTGCACAAAACGATCTGACCGTTCATCTCAATATCTGCATCACGAAGACGATTCAGCGTTTCCATGATCTTCCCTGCAAAACGATTGTGAAGCATCTTTACGCGAAGCTCTGGATTTGTCGTCTGAACTGAAATATTGATAGGTGACAGATGATATTTTATAATACGTGAAAGATCATGCTCTTTCATGTTTGTCAATGTAATATAATTTCCCTGAAGAAATGAAAGTCTTGCATCATCATCTTTAAAATAAAGCGTATCGCGCATTCCCGGCGGCATCTGGTCAATAAAGCAGAAGATACACTTATTTGTACAGGAACGATAATCTGACATAAGACCGCTCTCAAACTCGATGCCAAGGTCTTCGTAAAAGTCCTTATCGAACTCCCACTCCACCTCTGAGCCGTCCTTTTTCTGGACAACCATATCTATTTCTTCATTTTGAATATAAAAACGATAATCAAGGACATCCTCGATATCCTGACCATTAATCTGCAGGATCTTATCACCTGGCTCTAGCTCTAGCTCCTCTGCAATTGAGCCCGGCGCCACCGATTTGATCTGATGGGCATGTTTCATAAAATTAACCTCCCGGCCCGCAGGCCTGTATCTATAAGCTGTCAAGTAAAAAACAGCAGATTTCTCCATATTCTACTATCATACCAAAATTCAAAAGATCCTACAAGAGTTTTATTAAAAAAAGAGGAGCGTCAAAATGACCACCCCTCTTTTGTAATATTTTTCATCAAATCTTCTGGAACTTAGCGGCATATACCGGGAAGGTATTTGTGCCCTTGATTTCCTTATCGGCAGAGATGGTTACATTCTTATCTGTGATAACATACTCAAGATCACAGCCTTCACCAACTACGGTATCCTGCATCAGCACGCAGTTTCTTACCTTTGCGCCCTTTGCAATCTTAACACCTCTAAAGAGTATACTATTCTCTACCTCTCCCTCGATGATACAGCCATCGGCAGCCATCACGTTCTTTACCTTAGAACCGTTGATGTAGCGTGTCGGGTTATCATCACGAATCTTTGTGTAGATCGGATTTGGTGCAAACAGTGCATCAAGATTTTCATCCTCAAGAAGCTTCATGTTCTCATCGAAGTAGCTCTTCATATCGGTGATTCTTGCAAGGTAGCCGTCAAAACGATATGCCTTTACATTCAGCTTATCGAGTCTATGTGCAAGAATATCACGCTCAAAGTAAACATATCCGCGAACAAATGCAGTATGTACTAAATCAATCAGAAGCTCTCTCTTTAAGATGTAGATATTCATAGAAAGCTTCTGTGGACCAGACTCTTCGGAGTTTACATAAATCTTCTTTACTCTATCTCCTTCAAGTGCAAGTGTATAGAAGAAATCTTCCTTCATGATATCTAAATTCTTCAGACTGTCTGCTAATTCCTCTTCCTTATATGCAACTGTTACATCAGCACCACTCTCAATATGAGCCTGCAGCATTGCACTGAAATCAAAATTAACTGCAATATTGGCATCTGACATTACAACATACTCTTCCTTCTGGTCACGCAGAAGTTCAAGAATGCTGGCAAGTGCCTGAACACGTCCGTTATACATCTTTACAGTCTTCTCTGCAAATGGAGGAATAATTGTCAAACCACCATTTTTACGGGTAAGATCCCACTCACGTCCCGAACCAAGATGATCCATCAAGGAATGATAATTATTGCGGACAATAATGGAAATATTATCAATTCCGCTGCTTACCATGCTTGAAAGGATAAAGTCGATCATACGATAACGTCCTGCAAAGGGAATGGAAGCCATAAGACGCTCTGTTACCAGCTCCGGAACCATATTATCATAACTGTTCGGGAAGATAATTCCCAGCGCATTTACATTTGATTTTACCATTGTTCTTCACCACCCTTTACATTCTCGCTGACCATTGCGTTTGGACCAATCTTTGCATTGTCTCCAATATAAACACCTGCACCGACTGTCGCAACGCCCTTGCCGCCCTCTGAGAGCGCCTCGCCTACAACTGCATTCTCGCCAATTACAACATTCTCAGCGATAATACAATGTCTTACCTGTGCACCTGCCTTGATTACAGTGCCACCCATGACAACTGCATCCTCAACAACTGCACCCGGCTCTACAGAAACACCTGCAAATAAAATGGAGTGCTTTACTTTACCATGGATACGGCATCCATCGGTAATCATGGAGTTTTGCACTTCTGCATCTGCACCAATGCGATGACCTGTCATACCGCTGTTTCGGCTATAAATCTTCCAGTTTTCATCAAACAGATTGATACCGCTGTGCTCAGGATCAAGAACCTCCATATTTGCTTCCCACAAGGAAGAAATAGTTCCAACATCCTTCCAATATCCATCAAAACGATATGCATACATATTACGTCCGTCACGAAGAAGGTTTGGAATAATGTTGTTTCCGAAGTCATTTTGAGAATTTGGATCTGCCTCATCCTCAATAAGATACTTCTTTAAGATATCCCAGTTGAAAATGTAAATACCCATGGAAGCCAGATTTGACTTTGGATTCTTTGGCTTCTCCTGGAACTCTGTAATACGAGAATCCTCGTCAGCCACCATCAGGCCGAAACGAGATGCCTCATCCCACGGAACCTCCATAACTGCCACACTGAACTCTGCGCCCTTTTCCTTATGGAAACGAAGGAAATCACTGTAGTCCTGCTTGCAGATCTGATCACCTGAAAGGATAATTACGTACTGTGGATTATAACGCTCTATAAAGGAAATATTCTGATAAATCGCATTTGCGGTTCCCTTATACCAGTCAGAGCCGGACGCCTGCTGATACGGCGGAAGAACATGAACGCCGCCATGCAGACGGTCAAGATCCCAAGGCTGTCCGTTTCCAATATATTCGTTTAATACCAACGGCTGATACTGTGTGAGAATACCGACGGTATCAATACCTGAATTCACACAATTTGATAACGGGAAATCGATAATACGATATTTTCCGCCGAAAGGTACTGCTGGTTTTGCAAGCTTCTGTGTCAGTGCGTACAGACGTGATCCCTGTCCACCGGCAAGCAGCATTGCAATCATTTCTTTTGCCATGATTAAAATCCCCTCTTTCACTTAGCATACATCTAAATTATACCACGCTTTTCAAAAAAAGCGATGGTTTTTTGTTCAAAAATACTCATTTTATTTTGTTACTTTTCAACAAATTCGCATTTTGTCCTATACTTTATCATATTTGCTTTTTATTTTTGTGAAAATAAGGTAGAAATTGCGCAAAAAGAAGTTGAAATTCGGTTGACAAAAATAAAAAAGCACTCACGCAAATGTTTACATGAGTGCAATCTTTTGCTTATTCTATTTTCTCCGACAAATCTGGCTGCTCTTGTATTTCTTCCGATGCTGCCAGTTGCGGTTCTTCTAGTATTTCTGCCACTTCTGGCTGTGGCTCTTCTAGTATTTCTGCCACTTCTTGCTGTGGCTCCTCTAGTATTTCTGCCACTTCTGGCTCTTTTTGTTCCCACTCTTTAGTGTTTTCTTCCTCGTCCACCACTTCCGGTTCTAATATCTCTGTCTCTGACTTAGCATGCATGAAATATTCCTGAATATCAATCTGCTTTTCTGTCAGCAAATATAACTTATAGTAATAACGATTGTTATACAAGAAGTTGATTTCGCCGCCAATAAGCACAATATTCATGCAGACATACATCCATACTAAAAACACGATAATTAACGCAAGGCTTCCATACATAAAGGCAAGATTCTTACTGTTGCGTATATATGTGGCGTAGATCGCTGAAAAGCTGTACCATCCAATAGTTGCTGCGATTGCACCAGGCATCTGCTTTCTATAAGGCAGACGCTTTTGCGGGAAAATGTTGTAAACGGCAAGAAAGAAAAGAATCATGCCGCCAATCGCAATGCCATTTTGCAAAATGGTAATCAAAACAGTCCAGTTTTCAAGTTCCGGCCATACCGAAACTAAAAACACACGAAACTTGCTTCCATATACAAGAAATGCCATTACAAGAAGCATTATCACTAGAAATATGCCCGTATATACAAGGCACAATGCCCTGTGTACAAACCAATTTCGCTGTTCCTCTCTTTTATAGACGCGGTTTAGTCCCTTAACTAAAAATGAGATTCCCGTTGATGACGACCACAATGCCATGATAATTGTGATCGACAACGCTGATACGCTAAGCGATTTCTCATACAAATCAGACACAATTCCTGTTACAAGCTCAAGCATTTCTTCTGGAAGAACAGAGGATACTATCTTTAGAAGCACCTCTGGCGACAGCATCATGCGTGACATAAGCCAAAGCAAAATCATCAGCATTGGAAACAATGACATAACCATAAACAATGTAATAGTTGCAGCATTTGTCATGACCTGATCGTCATCGTACAGCTTTTTTGCAAATCCGATAGGATTTAAAATAGACTGAATGATACCTGTCTTTTTCTTTACTTTAGGTGTATGTTCTTCTTTTTTCTTTTTCCGAAGATGAATCACTCCTCCACCTGCTTTATCACTACTTCACCGGCGTGCTTATAGATACTTCCGGCGGGAACGATTCCTCTGACTGAGGAAAGTGGATAGATATTGCTGTTTGATCCGATAACAGTTCCCGGATTAAGAACGCTTCCACAGCCAACCTCTACATTGTCGCCGAGCATTGCACCGAATTTCTTTAATCCTGTCTCGATCGCTTCATCTTCTGATTTTACAACAACAAGCTTTTTATCAGACTTAACATTTGATGTAATGGAGCCTGCACCCATATGAGACTTATATCCCAAAATGGAATCACCTACATAATTGTAATGAGGAACCTGTACATTATTGAACAAAATTACATTCTTTAATTCTGTTGAATTGCCAACTACACAATGCTTTCCAACGAGTGCATTTCCACGGATAAAAGCACAATGACGAACTTCTGTATCCTCGTCAATAATACATGGTCCTGTAATAGATGCCGTTTTTGCAACTACAGCTGACTTTGCTACCCATACATTCTTCTCAATCTCATCAAACTTATCCTTCGGAAGTGTCGGGCCAAGTGTTAAGATAAAATCCTTAATCTTCGGAAGGATTTCCCACGGATAGCAGTCATCCTTAAAAAGCTCCTTTGCGATTGTCTCTTCTGTGTTATAAAGTGCAGATACTTTAATTGAATCCATCTTTTTACCATACCTTTCCGTAGTCTGCGTTTTTTGCAGGCTGCCTGTCATCATTAGTTTACTTTATATTTTGCTTTTGTGCAACCATGTTTTTTTAAGACTTGCGCGAAGTCTCATAAAAAGCCTCAAAGCCTGCAAAGTTTCCGCGGATTGCTCCCGGATTTGTTACCTGCTTAACTCCCTGTGTTCTTCTAGCAACAAAATTTTGCAGCTTATCCATATATTCCTGTGATGTGATTGTACCCTCTGAAACATAAGTCAGTCCCTTTTCCCAGCTAGCTGTCAGCTCAGGATTTAAAAGCTGCCTGATAGACACAGCTACTACTTCATATATGGCTTCTCCAAGCTTTTGCGGCTTTATGATCTGTGTCTTTGCATTTAGAGACAAATATCCATTTGATACAAGTTTTTTTAAAATCTCTGCACGCGTAGCACTTGTTCCAATGCCGCTTCCCTTAATCTGCGCGCGAAGCTCATCATCTTCAATAAGCTGGCCTGCATTTTCCATGGCCAGAATCAGTGAACCTGAGTTATAGCGCTTAGGCGGTGATGTCTCACCCTCCTTTACAGCATATGATGTTTCTTCAAAGAGCATACCCTTTTTTAAGCCTGACAAAATGCGGCTTAAAAATGAAGTTTCATCAACAGCAAATTCTTCCTCGCCTTCTTTTTGTGCTGTACTTTCCTGTGGCATGCCTGTTACCTTTAAATAGCCCGGATCCTCCAGCATACGATATGATGTAAAAAAGTGCTCCGTCTTTACCTGAAATTCAAGTGCGTATTTTTTATAGACAGCCGGCCCATAAAAAATGCTGAGAAAACGGCGGCAGATTACCTCATATACGCCCTTTGCCACGCCTGACAGACGCTCATATGCACCAAGACCTTGTCCCGTTGGGATAATGGCATAGTGATCTGTGATCTGCTTATCGTTTGTGTAGCGTGTCTTTGCGATTGTTTTCCATGCATCCTGTGACAAGATTTCCTGTGCAAAACTGCCCATAGGTGCAAAATTACTTAAGCCGCGAATATTTTTTGAAATTTCTTTTGCCACTGCAGTAGAAAGCACACGCGCATCTGTTCTTGGATATGTGACCATCTTCTTCTCATATAATTCCTGAACGATTTTAAGTGTCTCATCAGGACTTATCTTAAATCGTCTTGAACATGTATTTTGAAGCTCGGCAAGATTAAATAAAAGCGGTGGCTGCTTCTGCTCTTTTTTCTTCTCAATTTTAATTAAAGTACAGTCAGGCTTTTTTTCTTCTGGATTAAGAGGTGCCTCCAGATAACTTATAAGCTCCTGTGCCGTCTCTCTCTTTAAAAAGCCATTTTCCTTATAAAGCTTTGGCGACTGAAAATACTTTGAGCCTTCCACACTTCGCCACTCAGCCTCCATAGTTCCCTTATTTTCCTCCTGCGCCACAGGAAGTGATATAATCACACGGTAAAATGGTGTCTTTACGAAGCTTCGTATTTCACGTTCTCTTCGCACAACCATGCCTAGTACGCATGTCATTACACGTCCTACTGAGATGACAGACCACTTTGTATTCATAAAGGAAGCAACAGCAGGACCAAATTTCAGCGTCAGTGCTCTGGAAAAATTGATGCCCATAAGATAATCTTCCTTCGCTCTTAAATAAGCAGAATCGCTCAGATGATCATAAAAGCTCCAATCCTTTGCCTCACGTATTCCTCTTAAAATTTCTTCTTCTGTCTGAGAATCAATCCACACTCTCAGCCTCTTTTTGTTCTTGACGCCGGCCATCTGATCTACCAGACGATAAATATATTCACCTTCACGTCCAGAGTCGGTACAAATATAAATAGTATCTACATCTGCACGGTTTAATAATCCCTTTACAATGGCAAATTGTTTTTTGACAGAGCCAATCACCTCATATTTCCATTCCTCTGGGAAAAATGGAATTGTATTAAGGCTCCACTTTTTGAGTGCAGGATCATAGACCTCTGGATAAGACATCGTGATCAAATGACCAACACACCAAGTCACCACATACTGGTCAGACTCTAAATAGCCGTCCTTTCGTCCGCCATTTACCTTAAGCGCCTTTGCAAATTCTGCTGCAACGCTCGGCTTCTCAGCGATAAACAATTGTTTCCCCATGAAAAAACCTTTCTACATTTACTTTTTTCCTTAAAACGCAAACAAGAGGCAGTAGTTTTTGCTGCTGCCTCCTCCTTGCCGTTATACCGTATGGAAACGATATTCTGTAACAGTTGTAAACTTTGTATTTGCCTTTAATACACAGCTCTTGAAATTCTCATGATGAATGGAATCCGGGAAAAACTGTGTCTCAAAGCATGCACCGCAGAATGGCTTATATGAGCTTTTATTTTTTCCGCATTCAATTGTTGTTCCGTTTGCAGTATATACCTGCATACCTGGCATATCGGTGTAAACATCCATCACGATACCGCTCTTTGCACCTGTCATAGATGCAACCTTTGCAAACTTGCCATCTGTCTTTAAGACATAGTTATGGTCATAGCCGCCGCCATTTTTTATCTGCTCATCATCTGCATGAATATCCTGTCCGATGGTTTTTTCTGTTCTAAAATCAAATGGTGTTCCTGTAACATCTCTATACTCACCTGTCGGGATCAGAGTTGCATCAGATGGTGTAAACTGATCAGCATCAATCCATACCTTCTGTGACAAAACATCACCACTGTCATGACCATCCATGTTAAAATAGCTGTGATTTGTCAGATTTGCAAGTGTGTCCTTATCGCTCTCCATATCATATTTAAGAGAAAGACCATTCTCATCACTTAGCGTATAGGTAACTGTAACTGTAAAGTTACCCGGATAATTCTGATCACCATCTGGGCTATGAAGTGTAAAGGCAACTGAGTTTTCTCCAATCTTTGCATCCCACAGACGCTTATAGTAGCTTCCCGGGTTGCTGTGAAGATTGTTAGGACCATTATTAGCCTCAAGCTTATAAGTAACTCCATTTAAAGTGTACGTTGCATTTGCAATACGGTTTGCATGACGGCCTACGACAGCGCCAAGACTTCCGTTATTCTCCAGATAAAGCTTTGGATCACCAAATCCTAATACAACATCTACCAGATTTCCATTTTTATCTGGTACAAGAAGACTCTCAATAACAGCACCGATATCAAGCAAAACTGCCTTCATTCCTGATTTGTTTGTGAGTGTGTAGGAAGAAATCTCCTTCTGATCGGCTGTATAGCCATAAAACTTTTTTTCAACAGACATTTTTATCCCCTTTCTGTCATCATTTATATTTTACGCTTATGCGTTCTTTGGTGTGATATAGCCCTTTGCAGTTAAAAGCTCTGCACTCAAAACTGCACCGCCTGCTGCACCACGCAGTGTATTGTGGGAAAGACCAACAAACTTATAGTCAAATGCAGTATCTTCTCTCAGACGGCCTAATGAGATGCCCATTCCATGCTCATAGTCACGATCTAAGTGTACCTGCGGACGATTGTCCTCCTCCATGTAGCGGATGAACTGCTTTGGTGCGCTTGGAAGATTTAACTTCTGCGGCTCGCCGCTGAAATTGTTCCAACGATCAATGATCTCTTCCTTTGTTGGCTTCTTCTTAAAGTTTACAAATACTGCTGCTGTATGACCATCCTCAACTGGTACACGGATGCACTGTGTTGTGATCAGCGGTCCCTCTGCCTTCTTGATCACACCATCCTCAATCTTGCCCCAGATACGAAGCGGCTCCTGCTCACTCTTTTCTTCCTCACCTGCAATGTAAGGAATTACGTTGTCGATCATCTCCGGCCAATCCTTGAAGGTCTTTCCTGCTCCGGAAATTGCCTGATATGTAGTTGCAACAACAAGTGTTGGCTCAAACTCGCGCAGTGCGTGAAGTGCCGGTGTATAGCTCTGGATTGAGCAGTTTGGCTTTACTGCGATAAATCCTCTCTTGGTGCCAAGACGCTTTCTCTGATAAGGAATGATTTCTGCATGCTCTGGATTTAACTCCGGAACCATCATCGGAACATCTGGTGTCCAGCGATGTGCGCTGTTATTAGATACAACCGGAACCTCTGCCTTTGCATAAGCTTCCTCAATTGCACGGATCTCATCCTTTGACATGTCAACTGCACTAAATACAAAATCTACCTGTGCAGCAACTTCTTCTACCTGATTAACATTTAACACAACAAGCTTCTTTGCTGCCTCAGGCATCGGTGTCTTCATCTTCCAGCGTCCGCCTACTGCCTCCTCATAGGTTTTTCCTGCAGATCTTGGACTTGCTGCTACTGCAACAAGCTCAAACCACGGATGGTTCTCCAAAAGTGTTACAAAACGCTGTCCTACCATTCCTGTCGCACCAAGTACGCCTACCTTTAATTTCTGCTCCATCTGTGCACCTCTCTCTGTTTTTGTTTTTCATAACTCTTTATATGTAAGGGCTATTTGCCTACATATCGTATATTACTGCTGTGTATCTGTCGGCCCAGATTCAGTTTGCTCATCATCTTTTTCTGATGACTCCTCACTGTCAACACGAGCACCGCAATTAGTACAAAATACATCCTCCTCATCAACTGCAGCACCACACTCAGGACAAACCTTCTGTGTCGGCTGCGGTTCTGGCTCTGGCTGTGGTCTTTCTATTTTTGTTCCGCAGTTAGGACAAAACAGCACATCTTTTGAAATGGTTGCGCCGCAGCTTGGACAGGTATTCTCATTTTTGATATCCCTAATCTGCTGCTCACACTTAGCAATCTTTTCCATAGCATCAGCAATGATCTGAAACTGATTTGCCATATCATTCTCCACATCATCCTTGTGAAGCTCATAGTATCTTTCTCCAATTGCCATGTATGTATTTTTCATCTGATTTTTTGCTTCATTTACCTGAGCATTCAAACGAGAAATGGCCTGCTGCTCTTCGAGCTTGCCCTTGATATCTTTCGTCATCTCCTGGGCTTTGTTTCCAAAATCCTTTGTTACCTTTGAAAATTGATCAAAAATAGACATCGTATCCTCCTTCAACACTTTAATTTAGTATCATAAAGTATAGCACTTGCTTTTTCTTTCGTCAATGACTCATTTTTCAAAATGGTATCATATCCTATATTGGGGGTCGTGTTCACGGATTTTCTTATACAAAATGCACTTTTTCCGTGAAGATATATGCCCTTAAGCTTCATTAAAAGGAGGCAACTATGGAACCAATGCTTGATGTTAGCAATCTTTCCTTTGATTATCTTTCTGCATCATCTTGCTTACCTGTAATCGACAATATCTCGTTTCAGGCTTTTGAAGGCGATTTCATATCGATTGTCGGACCGTCCGGCTGCGGAAAATCAACGCTTCTTGATATTATCGCCGGTCTGATGCCGTCATCTGCCGGACAGGTTTTCTTTTTAGGCGAGCCTGTCATAAAACCGAGAAAGGAAATTGGATATATGCTGCAGAGAGATCAGCTTTTTGAGTGGAGAAGCATTCTTCGCAACACACTTCTTGGCCCTGAAATACAGCATTCCTCCCATAAAGATAAAAGGAAAACACGAAAAACCGCTTCTGAAATGCTTACTCGCTATGATCTTGGCGGCTTTTTGGGTGCAAAGCCTTCTGAATTATCCGGCGGCATGCGCCAGAGAGCTGCTCTTATTCGCACACTGATCATGGAGCCCACGCTTTTACTTCTTGATGAGCCATTTTCAGCACTTGATTACCAGACAAGGCTCACTGTCTGCAATGACATTTGTGAGATTATCCGCACGAACAAGAAAACTGCCATTTTGGTCACACACGATCTGGCAGAGGCTGTCAGTACAGGAAACAGAGTGCTTGTTTTAGGGAAAAGGCCTTCAACAATTAAAATGGAGCTCGTATTTGATCCTGATTTTACTGCACTCTCGCCACTCGCCCGCAGGAACCATCCATTATTCAATCCATATTTTCAAAAGCTTTGGGAGGCATTTGCCCATGAAAAATGAAGAATTGATGCGTCTGCTTGCCAGACGACAAAAAAGAAACCGCAAGCTTTTAACTGCCGGACGGTTTCTGATTGGGATTTTGTTTTTTGCCATCTGGGAACTTTGCGCCCGATTTGGCATTATAAATGATTTTATTTTCAGCAGTCCGTCACGCGTCATACGCACAATACAAAGCTTTGCAGCAAATAATACACTGTGGCTTCATGTTTCTGTTACACTAAAAGAAACAGCACTCAGCTTTTTTATGACTATGGTCATAAGCCTTTTTACCGCTCTTTTATTCTGGCGCTTTCGCTGGATCTACAAGCTATTTGAACCGTATCTGATTCTGTTAAACAGCCTGCCAAAATCAGCACTTGCACCACTTTTAATTGTGTGGCTTGGCAATAAACCGCGCACCATCATTGTTGTCGCAGTTTCTCTCGCCGTATTTGGCGCAATATTAACGCTTTACCACGCATTTGAATCTGTTGACCCAGAAAAGATAAAGCTAATACAAACGCTAAACGGCACAAAAATGCACATCGTCACAAAGGTCTTGCTTCCCAGCACCGTGCTCGTCTTTATCAACAACATGAAGGTCAACATTGGCCTTTGTCTTGTCGGTGTGATAATAGGTGAGTTTTTAGCAGCCCGCGCAGGTCTTGGCTACCTAATAATTTATGGCAGCCAGACCTTTAAAATGGACTATGTAGTTACATCCATAGTAATTTTATGTACGGCAGCTATTGTGCTGTATGCACTTCTTACATGGGCTGAATCTGCTTACAATCGCTATTATTTAAAGAATGCCTCAGCAAACTGATCCATTGCAAGCTGACTAGAACGAGCCATAAGCTCACGGCTAGAATGCATTGCCAGAATCGGTACGCCAAGATCTACTGTCATTGCCGGAATTGAAGTACTTAAGATACTTCCAAGTGTTCCGCCGCCAACAGCATCTCCATGATTAACAAACTTTGTATGAGCGATCTTCTCTGCACGGCAGATTCCCTCTACAATTGATACTGCATTAGTATCTGTTGCATATCTCTGGTTGTAGTTCATCTTGATAACAACACCACCCTCCATTGGAATCGGATTGGTCGGATCGTTCTTCTCTGGATGATTCGGATGCATAGCATGAGCTACATCCAGTGATGCTGTCAGGCTGTGAAGCATTACGTCGATGAATGCTGTGCGGCTCTTGTCTGTATCTGGTGTATTCAGATAAATCTTCTCTAAAATGGAAGACAAGATTACTGAGCCTGCACCCTGCTTTGAGCTTGAACCACACTCTTCGTTATCAAACAATACAACAAGATTACAGATATCAGAAAGTGCCTCTGTATCCATGATTGCATTTAAGCATGACTGGCAGGAGGTCAAATTATCAAGTCTTGGCGCTGATAAAAACTCATCATCAAAGCCTGTAATTGATGGCTCCTCACCATTACATAAAAACAGTTCATAATCAAGAATGCTGTCTGCCTCAATGCCAAGCTCTGCAGCGATCTTTCCAAGAAGCCATCCCTGTGTATTTTCCTTTGCTCCTATTAAAGAGACAATCGGCTCAAGATCAGTCTGAACCTTTAACTCAACACCCTTATTTACTTCTCTGTTCATATGAATTGCCAGATTCGGGATTACGGCAACTGGCTTTTTAGAATTGTACAGAATGGTCTGCGGATTAAACGGATCATCTGTTGCCACACATACACGTCCTGCAATTGTCAGCGGACGATCAAGCCATGTATTTAAGATCGGACCACCATAGCGCTCTACATTTAAAGTGATGCAGTCAGATTTCTTTCTTTCCGGATTTGGCTTAATCATAAAGCACGGATTGTCGATGTGGGATGTGATAATACGAAATCCCTTAAAGCCAGACTGCGGCACACGAAATGCAGCAAGTGAACGATCATAAATTGACACATAATATGCCTTTCCAGGCTCAAGCGCTGCAGACTCTGCAAGTGAAATGCGCTCAAAACCTGCCTTTTCAAGCTGACTGATAGCCTCCTTCATTGTATGATACGGTGACTGGGAGTGGCGGATCAGCTCAACCAGACGATTTGTGGATTCCTGTAATTCCATAACTTTTCCTTTCTGACAGGGTTTATAAATAGCCCTGTTCTGCAATTGCAATTAATGTCGCGATGCTTCTCGTATCATACCATAAAAAAGGGAGGTTGTCACCCTCCCTTTTTCTTTGCGGCTAGTTTAAAAAAGCCCTTCGGTGTAATGGTTTCTGTTTTATTTATATCATTTTGACTTCTATATCCATTTTAATTGAACATATATAGCTCAGCAAAGATTCTACTCCAATCAAAATGATATACATTACAAACATATATTCTCCCGACAAATGCGGATAACCTGAAACGGTATTTATGTTTTCAAGACTGCTCCAATTTATCGGAGAAACATAAAACAAACCATATTGTTTAAAATTTGTAAAATATACAGCTACTGGATCCAACATAATAAAAAAGACTGCTGCTGAAATTCCTATTGTTTTTTTGCCAATTTTTAAATTTAGCAGATACATCAGCTTACCAATGAAAACTATACTTAACCATCCAGTAATAAAAGTATACATAAATGCGGCTAAAGGATAATAATTTTGTATTACTCGTACTGGCATTACTAGTCCCCACGTATAAACTGGAATTAAGCTTCTTTGATTTACAACAAAATCTCCTGCAATTTCTCCCCAAAGTCGATTTGTTGAAACTGTTGGAAGAACTGCTATCAGCGAAATAAGCGAAATAAACAACATATAGAGAAATGCTGCCAGCCACACGTACATGTTTTCACCCAAATACCAGCCTTTCCGCTTGCATCGTAAAATCATATATGGTTTTTGATTATTCAAAAAAGGAGCATTACAAAATAGCATAACACATCCTAAGTAGATTAATACTTTTAATAATCCATTACTATTTTCTGCCTCCGCAAAAACAATTGGAAGAACAAACGGCGTAATTGTTTTTCCTGTTGCCTGCCCATACTCAGATAATCCATGAAGATATCGAAAAATCAATATTGTTTCTATTGCCGCAATCATCCATATTCTATAATTTTTACGCCACTGTATAAAATTGCTTTCGCAAACATACCAACCTTTCTTCAAATTACCCATTTTCATACCTTCCTTTTAGTTTTTTCCATAATACAATTCCCGAAATCGCATTTAACACAAGTAATAAGCTAACAGAATATAAATAATTCCAAAATGAACTATCCGTCATTCTGAGCATTTTTGCTGCACTCGTGAGATTCCAAATATCCAACTCTTTCGGCAAAAAATCAGTAATTGATAATAATCCATAATAAACCAAAAAGGAAATTGCATGTGCTGCAAAGCGATCTGGCATATAAAATACAATCCATAACCCAAAAGAAGTAAAAAAGGATGCAGATAATCCAAAAATTAATCCCATCGCTGCCAAATAAAGAATGGGGCCTAGTGTTTGATAAATATCGTAGTATTCAACTATATCTTGCTGTGGATTATTACCTACTAACGGCATTAGCGGTCTTACGAAAGCCACAAAAAGCCAAATTCCACCAATCGTTGCTGTTGTTACAAGAAACATATTCGCAGCAATCTTTGAGATCACATATCGCTCTATCCTTCCTACTCGAAGTTTTTGAAACAGGAAAAAACCACTGGAGATATCTTCATAAACACTTCCTGCACACAGTAATGATAATACCGCAATCATGACTGCTTTAAAACGATCAAAATACAGCACGTATAAAACATGCTGAATACTACTAAATACGACGTTAGCATTTTCTCTAAATTCTATCGCCTGCGACAGATTTTCTGTCCACCCAAGTGCAAATAGTATTGCTACCATCATCATCACATATATTATTTTCCCATGCAGTATACCACGTTTTAGTTCCGCTTTTAATTCCTTCATATGTGTCTCCTATTAATACATGATTGATCCATCAACTGCATTAATCAAAAAATATCCATTTTCCTGATGTTTCCCATCTTCTGTATCACTATATGTGTCATACTCATTCAAATCTTTGTATAGCCATACAGATTCAGAATTTTTTCTTTTTTGAAAACCAAAACGCCAATATGGTGAACATTGAATTCCTTCAGATGACAGTTCATCTACTGCATACACCAATGAAATATCCGTAATCTGTATACTCTTTCCATCAATATTTGTCGCATTTATTTCCTTATCCAAATAATCTGCTGCCTGTGTCCTGTCAATCAAATTTTTCTTTTGTTCGCTGCAAATACGATAACGTGGAGGAATTTTCATATATAATAATCCCTTCACTGGATGATAAACCATCCACGCAATATCTGAATTTCCATTGTTTTCTAATATTCTTCCATTTATTAGGGGATTTTTCATTATAACTAAATATGCCTCGTCCTCTTGTGTCCACGGCTTCCCACCTGTAAATACACCTGACCAAGTACCATCATATTCATCTTCTTTATTTTCATAACCAGGACCAGATACACTATCTCCTGCATTTTTATTAATTTTCTTAATACTCTGCAAATCCATTACATATGTTCTAACGTATGTATAGGAATATCCTATTTTTTCTGCAATCTCTCTGCAATTTTTTTCTGCATCTTCAGGCTTCATTTCACTATCAATTTTATCCTGTGGAAATGATTCCCTCAACAAAATTTCCTGCCACCGAAGTGTATTGGTTGCCATCTCTGCGATTGCAGAATAGCTTCCTGACACGCCTTTTACTTCATATTCTAAGCCAAGCATATCATACTGGCGTACTCTTCTGTCCCCATCCGTCAAATAATACATGCTATATTGATTTTGACTTTGCTCAACTTCATCTAACGATTTTTCAAATATAGCATTACAAACATCAGACAATTCATATGGTTCTATTTCTAGTGCTAATATATTCACGTTGTTTTCCTGCTTATCCTGAGATTGATTGCTTTCTTTCATACTACTTTCACTCTCTTCAACACTGCTTTCGCTTGTTGTGTTGTTCGCAGATGGCGTTGTTTTTATTGCTTCGGGAGATTTGGCTTGCGTTGCCTCTTCTGTTTCTTCTAATAGCTGTTGTGCTACTGATATTCCATTTGGCATGAACTGCTGACGATCCTGACTTGTCATACGAACTGATTTACAGCCAGTCAAAATTATTCCTGTTAATATTACTGAATATATTTTATATTTTTTTCTCATACAAGTTCCTTTCTGCCGTGCTGAGATAAAAAACATATTTTATTCAGCACGGCAAATTTCACTTACCACTTTACATACTCATTTATTCTCTCTTGATCTCATGTCCGACCATTTTTCCCTTATCAAAGCGAAAGATTTCATCGCAAAGCGTTCCGATATCTTCTTTACTGTGGCTTGCCAGAACAATTAGCTTTCCATCTTCTTTTTGTTTCAAGAAAAGCTTCCACATTTCCTGTACGCCGTCATTATCCAGACCGCTTAGAGGTTCATCTAATAGCAAAATATCTGGATTTTCCATCAATGCCTGTGCCAGTCCCAGACGTTGGCGCATACCTAGTGAATATTTTCCTACCGCCTTTTTGCTTTCTGGATCTAGACCAACAAGACGTATCGCGTCTTTTATCTGCTCATCTTTGATTTTTCCCTGAATCATAGCAAGAAGCTTCAGATTTGTGAAGCCAGAATATTCTGGCAGAAAACCCGGATTTTCGATGATAGCACCAATATTTTCCTGCATGTCATCATTTTCTCCGACTACTTTTCCATTTATCAAAATTGTTCCCTGCGTTGCCTTTACAAACCCAAGGATATGCTTCATAAGCATAGTCTTTCCGGAACCATTTCTGCCTACAAGTCCATAGATTTTTCCAGACTCTAGCTTCATATTAATATTACTTAATACTTCTGCCTCTCCATAACGTTTTGTCAGATTTTTTATTTCAATTGTACTCATATGTTTATCTCACTCTAATGAAATTCGTGTGTAATTCTCACACGTTTTTTCTTCGCCTGCTTTGTTAGTATATGATACCTTCAGAACATATCCCTCTTTCTCATTATTATGATTCTGAATATATACTGGATATGCTTTCGTCTCATTTCCAAGACTCTCTGCATCGATATATTCAATATCATCCTCACCATTAGCTTCGGTCCACACTGCAATTCTTACATTGCTAATTCCTTCTTCGTTTGCAGAGCCATGGAATTTCACCCAAAAATTATCTTCTGTAATCGGGTCCACTGTAAACCAGGCAACATCACCATCACCTTCCGGCACATCACCCGTGATCCACTCAAATGAAAAGCTGACTTCCTGCTCCTCGCTTGATGGCGTCACGTTGCCGGCTTCCGAACTGCTGGCTGGCGCTTGGCTCTGAGCTGTTGACTCTGGTGATGTCGGCTCAGTTACTGCCTGATTTTGTTGTTCTTGTGTTGACACCTGCACAGTTGTATTAGGTGTCACACTTGACGGCTGTGTATTTGCATATGACTCCGCTGTTTTACTCGTCTGTGCTGCTGTGGATGTCGTTTGATTCTTATTTACAGCTCCCTGCAATTCACATCCCGTCATCATCATCATTGTTCCTGCCATTGCGGTAATCGCCGCTTTCTTCCATAATAATTTTCTCATTTATCTTGCTCCTTCCTAATTTATTCTGTTCTTTTAATACGAATCAGCCTACCTGCGGCGGCAGAGGAATTACAAAGCTGTCTGCTGTTGTACTTTCTGTCGGCGACTCTGACTCTTTTTCTGTCATCTCTGCTGCTGTTCCCTGTTCAGATTCACTTTCTTTTTCAGACTCTGGTTCAAACTCTGATTCAAAAGCTTGTGACTCTTTTGTAAGCACTCCTGCTTCCCCTGATGATACCCAAACTGGTTCTGCTGCCCATGTTTTTTCATCTGATGACGACAGTTTTTGAGGAAGCTGTCTTTTAGATCTGTCAAACTGAATTGAGACCATACAACCTGATGTTGAGACAAGTGCCGCTGTCATCCCTGCCGCTGCCAACAGCTTTTTCCATACTTTTTTCATGCGTATTTTCCTTTCCGCTCTCCCCGTTAACTGCACTTTTTTAATGTCTTTGAAATTTCAAAAGCAGCCAATTCAATAATTATTGTTTGACTATTTTTTACTTTTTCTTATGTTATCCCTATTTTATCAGCATTAGGTCTAAAATGCAATTACATTTCCTTTACATTTCTGATACATTTCTATGTATGTTTTGTTACAAAAACTTTGTTATTTAAATTATTCTGTAACATTTGATGTAACATTTTGACTTTATGTCAGAGACAGCCAGACGCATTACTTACTTAAATTTATAAATCCATTTCTTGAGTTTTTTCTTTAATCACCATCATCAATATGGCACAAATACTCAAACTCACCGCATAGACATACACCGAAGTCAGCATGCCTTCTCCTGAATATTTCTTCAAATTTTCAATACTGCTCCAATTTACTGGTGAAAACAACATCATCCAGCTTGTCTGTTCATGATAAAAATAAATAACGACTGGATCACCCAGGACAAGACAACTCGCTGCCAATATTCCCGGCCAGTTTTTTCCCGTTATCACATTAAATGCGTACACTAGATACCCTAACAGCATCACCGTAAGACTACTTACCACATACGAATAAAATGCAGCATTCCATACATTTGTACTAGAAATGACATTTTTCGGATATACCTTAGAATACAAAACATAATTCATCAGTTTATTCGAGGATATTTCCCATATGCTTCCCCAGCCATTCCACTCCAGACAAGGAAGCACCACGAGAAAACTACATACCGCGATGAATGCCATATAAATAAAGGATGCGATTGCAATGTATAGACATTCTCCCTTCCACCATCCTCTTCGCCCTGCTCTGTGAATTAAAAACCATTTATTATCCTTTAAAAATGGAGCGTCACAGAACAGTAAAATTCCACCAAAGAAAATCAGCACTTTTAGCAATCCATTACTGTTCATTGCATCAGCTAACAGCACCGGTAGTAAAAGTGCTGTCGAAGTCTTTCCATTTGGCAACGCATAAAGTGGTACTCCAATCAAATAACGAATAATTAAGACCATTATCACTGTACCTACTGACCAGATTCTGTAGTCCTTTTTCCAACTTAACAGATTTAGGGTCGCAATAATTGTCGCACTCTTAAATCCATCCTTCATGTTTCCTCCTCTTCATTGCCCAAAAACACAAGCACCATGGAACCATGCAAAATAAAAGCATTATTCCAATCGCATAAAAATAATTCACTGCAAAGCCGTTTACATTTAACACCTGTACGCCTGAACTTAAGTACCACACATTCACGGAAAATGGAAAGGTTCCTGTAAATGCATAAATCACATAGAATGCAACAAAAGAGGCCGCAATTCCTACATACCGATTTGGAAATATAGATACAGCAAGAATTCCAAATGATGTCACTGAGACTGCAAACAGTCCAAACAAAAGTCCTACTAATATACTATAAGCAAGTGGTCCTGCAAAATTCATTGCACATGCGAAGTAACCAAAGTACTGCGTCATACCATCTCCACCTACAAGCGGCATAATCGGCAATAGTACAATTGAAAATAGTACAAAGCTTATACAGACTGCTGACACAACCCCTATTGCATTGGAAATCAGCTTTGACAGCAGATACTCTCCTGGCCTGCATCGAAACAGAATCAATCTGTCATACGAACTGTTTCGATCATCACATAATCCAAATGTATATACCGCTGAAAGCAGAACAATTACTGCTGCCTTAAAGCGATCAAATATCAGCAGTTCCATCAGTTTCTCTAAGCTTCCCATCATACGCATTTTATATTGTAATTCTATCATTACCGATTCCCATACATTTGCAATCAGTAATACTACTATTAGAGCAATAATCACAGGAAATCGCTTTGCACCGATGCAGCGATGCAAATCCATTTTCAGCAGTTTTAAGAGATGACTTTTCTTTTTCACTTTAAAAATTCCGATCCAAATATGGAATCTGTGCTGCCATTGACTGCATTCACCAGCATTTCTCCTTGCTTTTGGGAACTGCCTATAATAGTATCATTTGCCCAGAAGAAATCTTCTGCTTCCCCCTTGCATGTGAATTTATATCGAAAACATGGTACTAACACTGATGTTTTTTCATCTAGCGCCGTCTGATCAACTATATATACAATATCAATATCCTGTACATCTGCCTCCTCTGCCTCTACCTGATATCGCTCGGTAACTTTATTGAAATACTCCATTGCCTCATCTTCTGGTAAAATCTGTACTGGTTCTTTTTTTATTAATTCAAATTCTGGACGAGCTTCCAAATAAATTAGGCCATATTCCGGATGCCAGATTATAACAGTAACATTATCTATAATCTGTGTGCTTAGCGGAAAACCTTCCACCTCGTCCAATCCTCGAAAAAGCATCAGCCATGCACCATCTTCTTCGCTCCATTCCCTATCATTTACCTCTTCATAGCCTACTTCTGTATAACCTGGTGCAACAATGTCCATATCCAACGCTTTAACACTTTCGATTCCCATAAAATATGTAGAAATCTCACTGTAGGAAAAATCAAGATCTTCCATCAGCTTCCTGCCATAGTCAATCGCCTTTTTCTTATCTTTCTCATCTCCTTCTTCTGGGAATTTTGATTCCAAATAAATATCCTGATATTGCCAATTCCAGTTACTATAACCAAACATTGGATATGCTCGATAATAACCTGTCTTATAATACTCCACATGTTCAAGCTCATCTTCAAGCGTACCTTCTTCATTATACCAGTACCTTTCATACTCTTTATCTCTTTGATAATCTTCCCCCAAAACTACAGAAGCTATTTTCTCGATATCGTATGGTTTTCGTTTTACTTCTAAGGTATAGTAAGCCTCATCCTCTTCTGTAGTTGTCTCGATTTCTTTTGCATAAGCCATACTTGTCATTGCCATGCACAATGCCGTCGCCGCTATGCATATTACCCTTCTTTTCATACCTTTTTCGCTCCTTGTTTTTTTATTTTGTTGCTTCTATTTATTTATATTTTATATATACCATTTCTTATATAGCTTGTCAATATTATATTTAAGATTCCTAAGTATTGACTTTTTATATATTATAGTTCATACTGAAAAAAATCAAAGATTTCATTTGCAAGATGGAGGTACATTTTGAAAAATAATGCCATTAATACGTATTTAAAAGAGCTTTCAAACCAGCTGTGCTGCAGTGGAAAAGAGAAAAAGGAAATACTGTCATCTTTAAAAAATCGACTATCAGAATTTGAATCAGAGCATTCGGCTGCTTTTAAATATGAGGATATCGTTGAACAATTTGGATCACCCAAGGAAGTGGCTAACAGCTTTTTAGGCGAATATAGTTCAACACAGCTACATAATTTGGTAAAACGCAGGAAAATAAAGCACTTTTGCATTATAACTGCGTGCATATTAATCTTTGCAGCTTTGCTTATCTATTCAATCCGCAGGATTTATCAATTTTATTGGTTTCAGGATGGGTATGTCATTGAAACTATGTATGATGGTACAGATATACCCGGTCCCGAAGAAATTGGTATTACTGATTACCAAAGATATTAACAAAGGAGCAAGATTTCATTTGCAAGATGGAGGTACATTTTGAAAAATAATGCCATTAATACGTATTTAAAGGATCTTTCCAAGCAGCTGTGCTGCAGTGAAAAAGAGAAAAAGGAAATATTGTCGTCTTTAAAAAATCGACTATCAGAATTTGAATCAGAGTATCCGACTGCTCTTAAATATGAGGATATCGTTGAGCAATTTGGATCACCCAAGGAAGTGGCTAACAGCTTTTTAGGTGAATATAGTTCAACACAGCTGCATAATTTGGTAAAACGCAGGAAAATAAAGCACTTTTGCATTATTACCGCGTGCATATTAATCTTTGCAGCTTTGGTTATCTATTCAATCCGCAGGATTTATCAGTTTTATTGGTTTCAGGATGGGTATGTCATTGAAACTATGTATGATGGTACAGATGTACCTGGATTTGAAGAACTTGGTATTACTGATTACCAAAGATATTAACAAAGTAGTTTCACTATAAGCTTCCAACAAAATACTTAATATCAACATGTCATGTGATATTTACGGCAATATTTCATGATTACTACCACTATATAAATCTTAACTCTTGACTTTTATTATCTTTTCATTCATAATAATTGTTTAGTATGATGTTGGGGTTAAAGGTGCTTTACACTCCCGCAATCTTCAAAAAAGTTGTCGAAGGGAGGGACACATGGCAATAGAAATGTTTAAACGAGGGTCTGTTGAGATGCTTGCCCTCCTTATTTTAAATGAAGATGATGCTCACGGCTACCGTATTGTTCAGGAAATTAAGGACAGAAGCGATGGACGCCTGATCATCAAGGAAGGCTCTCTTTACCCAATTTTGTATAAGTTGTCTGACGAGGGCTATATTATTTCTCAGGAAGATATTTCTGAGACTAAGCTTGGGCGTAAGCGTATTCGCGTTATCTATTCCATTACACCTAAAGGACGAGAACATCTGATTCAGCTTAAGGAAGAATACGATATCGTACATGACAGCATTCGCTGCATTTTTGAAAGGAGCAAAAGTCTTTAATTATGAATACCGCTATCGAACAATATATTCGTGAGCTGTCTGATTTACTTTGCTGCGATAAAGCGACAAAACAACAATTTCTTTCTAAATTTCAGCAGACATTAGAGGATTTTGAGGCTGAGCAGGAAAATTCACCGATTTCTTACTCGGATTTAGTTTCCGAATTTGATACTCCAAGGGCAACAGCTGATGCATTTCTTTCTCAGCTTGATATTTCTCATGTGCAGCCTGCAATGCGAACAACCAATAAAAAGAAATTATTTTGGGCTTCACTATGTGTCATAGCCATATTATTCTTAGTCGGTTTGTCCCTTTATCGTGTATACTTAAATAAGCTGGCTGACGAAGGATATTTTGAACCGCCCGTGTACCACCTCACTCCAGCAGAAGCTCGAACCTTTGATCCTGACGAGTATTTTAACGATAAATAAAACTTTTACGAAATCATTACACCGAAGGGCTTTCGTAACATACCGCGTGAACTTTCATTTTTCTCTTGACAAAACCCTCCACCTCTGGTATCATAATATAGTACGGTTCAAAGCGCTTCCGTGGCTCAGTTGGTAGAGCGATTGATTCGTAATCAATAGATCACGGGTTCGAGTCCCGTCGGGAGCTTTCCAGTACAAAAGAGTGTCCGTCACCGGATGCTCTTTTTTTATTTATTTGTAACTATTCAGAGCCATGCAAAATTGCTTTCTATGAATGCTTGCATTCAGACAGAATAGCAATTTTATATTGCGAATGGGGTTCTGAATAGTTACGTTTATTTTTAAAATGCAAATGAGTTAAATTCTTGGAGGTACATGATGCTTGCTTTTACACTCTCTTCTTTAAAGGATGCCACATCCCATTTGTTTACACAACCGTCTTTTGATGACTTTGATGTGCTGTCTGTTACTATTGTCAGCTATATCACTTTTTCTATGGACGGTCATTTAAATGCCGCTTTTTTTGAGGATGCTGATACGCAGCCTGACAAGCTTTGTTCCTGGCAGCGTCTTCGCCCTGTCTGTTTTTCGATAATTAAGGGTAAGCAGCCTCCTGTTTCCTTTCAGATCACATTCTTTCTTGATAAAGACAAGGCTTCCAACTTGTTTAATGATCCGATGCTTGCCAATAATCAGGACATTGATGGCTTTACACTTCATCTTTCCTATAGAAATCACACTCTTTCATTATCGACTGGCACTGTATTTTCCCGTTTTTCCCTTGACCGTGACAGTGAACGACTGTGGGATCACTACGTTGCTGCTTGGATCAAGCAAAAGCAGCTTGATTTTGAGGAGGCTTAATCGTGCAGTCAGCACTCAATTCTAGTGAGTGCTAAAATTTTTATAAAATTGTGCCTTTTCTAGCAGAATTGTCATCTTTTCGTGTTGACAAATCATGTTCATAGCTGTAAAATACGAATTGCAGCAAGAAAATAGCAATCAGGCAGCGACAGTGCTAATAATGTTCGATGTCATGATTCTAAATTGGCTATGAAAGTCGCGTCGTCAAATTTTTACGCTTGCTGTGAAAACGACAGACGCAGAAACGAGGATGTTATGAATAAAGAAGGCAGTTTATCAATTAACAGTGAAAACATATTTCCTATCATTAAGAAGTGGCTGTATTCTGACCACGATATATTCTTCCGTGAGCTTGTCAGCAATGGCTGCGATGCGGTTACAAAGTTAAAGAAGCTTGACATGATCGGTGAGTACACCATTCCGGAAGGCAAAGAGCTTTGCGTAAAGGTTACTGCTGATGCAGAGACTAAGACCATCACCTTTACTGATAATGGTATCGGTATGGATGCAAATGAGATTGATCAGTATATCAATCAGATCGCTTTCTCTGGTGCACGTGATTTCCTTGACAAGTATAAGGATAAGACAAATGATGATCAGATTATTGGTCACTTTGGTCTTGGCTTTTACTCAGCATTTATGGTTGCTGACCGTGTAACGATTGATTCTCTTTCTTATAAGGAAGGTGCTAAGGCTGTTCATTGGGAGTCTGATGAGGGTACTTCTTTCGAGATGACTGACAGCGCTAAAACTGAGATCGGTACTACTATCACTCTTTACTTAAATGAGGACAGCTACGAGTTCTGCAATGAATATCGTGCAAAGGAAATCCTTGACAAGTACTGTTCTTTCATGCCTATCCCGATTTATTTTGAGGCAATCAAGACTGCTGAGGAGCAGGCAAGAATAGATGAGGCCGAAAAGAAGGCTAAGGAAGAAGAAGAAAAGAGAAAGGCTGAGGAAGCTGCAAAGAAGGCTGCTGACGGTGAAGCTGTTGAGGCTGAAACTGAAGCTGAGCCAACCGAAAAAGCACCTGAGGCTCCTAAGCCAATCAATGAGACTACTCCGCTTTGGGCAAAGCATCCAAATGAGTGTACCGATGAGGAATATAAGGAGTTTTATCACAGAGTATTCCATGATTACAAGGAGCCGCTGTTCTGGATCCATCTGAACATGGATTATCCGTTTAACTTAAAGGGTATTTTGTACTTCCCGAAGATCAACACTGAGTATGATTCCATCGAGGGTACAATTAAGCTGTACAACAATCAGGTATTTGTTGCCGATAATATTAAGGAAGTAATCCCTGAGTTCTTGATGCTGTTAAAGGGTGTTATTGACTGTCCTGATCTTCCGCTTAATGTTTCACGTTCCGCTCTGCAGAATGATGGCTTTGTTAAGAAGATTTCCGATTATATCACAAAGAAGGTTGCTGACCGTCTGACTGGTATGTGCAAGACAAAGCGTGAGGATTATGAGAAGTTCTGGGATGACATCAATCCATTTATCAAGTTTGGTGTTTTAAAGGATGAGAAATTCGCTGAGAAGATGAATGATTATATCATCTTTAAGGATTTGAATGGCAAGTATCTGACTCTTCCGGATATCTTAAAGGAGAATGAGGAGAAGCATAAGAATCAGGTCTTCTATGTAACTGATGAGAAGGAGCAGAGCCAGTATATTGAGATGTTTAAAAAGGAAGGCATCAATGCCGTTCTCTTAAAGCATAACATTGACGCTCCATTTATCACAAGATTAGAGCAGAAGAATCCTGATGTTAAGTTTGTACGCATTGACTCTGATCTGACTGATTCCTTTAAGGAGGAAACATCTGATGAGGAGAAGGAAACCTTGAAGAAGGACAGCGAGTCTTTGACTGCACTCTTCCACAAGGCATTAAATAATGATAAGCTGACTGTTAAGGCTGAAAAGTTAAAGGATGCTTCTATGGCTTGTGTTATGACTCTTTCTGAGGAAGGAAGAAGAATGCAGGAGATGATGAAGATGTATGGCATGTCTGGTATGGACTTTGGTACACCAGATGAAACACTTGTCTTAAATCTTACACATCCGCTTGTTCAATATGTTCTGGCTCACGCTGAGGATGAGTCTGTTACAAAGTACTGCGAGCAGCTGTATGATCTTGCCGCTCTTGCTCACGGCACACTCTCTCCGGATCGTATGTCTAAGTTTATCACACGTTCCAATGAGATTATGATGGAAATTGCAAAATAAAATAAAAAATAAGACAGCCCAAAAGGCTGTCTTATTTTTTTATTTTTGATTACGCAAGGAAATCACGGATTCTCTTGCTTCTTACTGGGTTACGAAGCTTTCTTAAAGCCTTTGCCTCGATCTGACGGATACGCTCTCTTGTTACGTTGAACTCCTTGCCGACTTCCTCAAGTGTTCTCGGATGGCCGTCCCGTAAGCCAAAACGAAGCTCGATTACCTGACGCTCTCTCTCCTTAAGATCTCCGAGCAAGGCATCGATATGATCGCGCAGCATAACGGATTCTACATTTCCTTCCGGTGTAACTGTATTGACATCGGCAACGAAATCACCAAGGTTGGAATCATCTTCCTCACCGATTGGCGTTTCAAGGGATGCTGGCTCTCTTGCGATCTGCATGATCTCCATAACCTTATCCTCTGACATATCAAGTGCCTTAGCCAGCTCAGCAACGCTTGGCTCATAGCCTAACTCCAGCGTCAGCTTACGCTGCATCTTTGACATCTTGTTAATTGTCTCAACCATATGAACAGGAACACGGATGGTTCTTGCCTGATCAGCAAGTGCTCTTGTGACAGACTGGCGAATCCACCATGTTGCATAGGTACTAAGCTTATATCCTTTGGTATAGTCAAACTTCTCTACACCCTTGATAAGTCCTAGATTTCCTTCCTGAACAAGATCCAGAAAGCTCATGCCACGTCCGGTGTAACGCTTTGCAATACTGACTACAAGACGAAGGTTTGCTTCGATCAGACGCTCTTTTGCGGACTCATCGCCCTGAGCTTTTCTCTTTGCAAGCTCCATCTCCTCATCCGCTGTAAGAAGCGGTACTGTACCGATCTCCTTTAAATACATACGGACAGGATCCTCTGTTCCTACACCCTCAAGCAGATCAATTGCATCAAGATCAACATCTTCCTCATCATCGGAAAAATCTATATCTTTATCAAAATCATCTGCTGCCATATCTTCTGTTGCGGCACGCAGAACATCAATCTTCTTGCGCTCCAGATATGTGTATACAAATTCCAGTTCTTCTGGTGTCAGGGTTTCACCGGCAAAAAAATCATTTACATCATTGAAATCCAGCGTCTTATTCTTGCTAAGGCCAATTTCAACTAACTTTGTCAAACGTTCCTTTAATACTTCTTTTTCCATGTGCATTGTCCTTTCTGTAAACAATTCTCACACTGTTTCTATGTATGCCCAGGTACGCCTTTCTTTTATTCACGCCATTGGCTTCCTGTTGAAGCATCAAACAGCCACTTGCGCAATACCTTAGCAACTTTATATTATACAGGAAGTCCCCTCATTTGTAAAGAGTTTTTTGAATTTTATTTACTTTTCTTGTGGAATCGTTTCGGCTGGCACTGCAATCTTCATTGCCTGCGGCATTGCCTGAATATGAACCTTCTTGTGGCTTCCGCCATATTCTCCGTCAAGCACCCAGTCAATATCACTGTCGCTTTCAACTATCAGATCTGAAATCTCATAATTTGCTATAAACTTTGAATTTGGATTCTTTGTTACTAGATCTGCCAGCATAACAGAAAAATCTACTGCATTATCTGGTCTGTAAACGATCATAAGATTTAGCTTGCCATCGTCAAGCTCTACATTTTGTCCGCTTATGTTCTTCATGCCGCCTACGCTGAATGAATTGTAGACCATTGCATAAATGCACTCTCCTGCAATCTCCTCGTCGTCAAATGAAAAGCGCACCTGATATGGTTTTAGATTTCCGACCTGACGGATTCCTTCTAATATATAAGCGTTATGGCCTAACGCATTTTTTGTTTTCTGCGGTGTGTTCCAGGAAACCTCTGTAAATGCACCAAATGCTGCTACATAGACGAAGTAGCTGTTTTCCTGAAATTTACCTACATCGACAGCACGGAATTTTTCCTCTGCAATCACATTTGCACAGCGCTTCATCTGTGACGGAAGGCCGAGGCTATACGCATAGTCGTTAGTGGAGCCTGCCGGAATGTAGCCAATCTTTGGACGTCTTTTTTCGTCAATAGTCATCACACCATCAAGCACCTCGCTTAATGTGCCGTCTCCACCGCTGCATACTACAAGATCATAGGCAGCACCCAATTCCTTTGCAAGTCTTGTCGCATCTGCCCGCTCTTGTGTCGAGTATACAACAGTCTCGTATCCAGCCTTATTGAATGTGTCAATAATATCTGCCAGATGATTTCGAATCAGTCCTTTTCCAGAATGTAAGTTGTAAATAAATAGTAGTCTTTTCATAGAATACCTGCCTTTCCTGCATCATCTGGAGTACAAAAATGCCAGTTCTTTTTTGGCATCTTTGTCTGCCGGATACTGCTCTAAATAACTCATCAGTTTTTCAATTGCCGTATCGTAGTTCCCCATTTTTTCATAGCAGATGCTTTCATTCCATAAAAAATCTGCCATCTGGCTCTCATCTGCCAGCTGCATCCCTTTTTGAATCATAATCAGCGCATCCTGATATTCTCCCTGACGAACAAGGCACGATGAAAGCTGATTGTAAAGCCCGGCATCCTGTGGATCGTGCTTTATCTGTTCCTGATAAAGATTTATGGCCTCCTCACTTTTTCCCTGAAGTTCATAACAATAGCCAAGATAATACCCTGCCTGTGCATATCCTTTGTTGTAAGATTCCTCAAATGCAGAAAATGCCTCATCTGTCTGCTCTAGCTCTAAATAAATACGCCCGCGGTAGCACCAGTCCTTCGCCTCGTAGGGAATGACCTCTAATGCTGCATTAAGCACGACCTGGCGCGCATCTTGTGCTTCTGCCTTTTTTAATGCATCTGCCATCGTCAGATATCCCTCGTAGTTGCGGTTATCTATATCAAGACACTCCTGATAGCAGTGAAGTGCCTGATCTACATCATCCATTAAAAGATATACATTTCCTGTCAGCTGATATATGTCACGCAGACGATAGCCTGCCTCAATGAGCTCATTGTAATCCTCAAGTGATCCCTCATAGTCGCCAAGCTTCATTTTTGCTTCTGCGCGATATCCAACCACATCAAGGCGACAGGAGCTGTCGAGTGACCCGGCAGCTTCTATCGCCTGCTGAAAGCTTTCTATTGCTTTTTCATATTCTTCTAATCCATTGTAGGCAAGTCCCATTCCTCTATAGCTATAGAAAGAACTGCCCCCTAGGTTAATGGCTTGTGTGAAGCTTTCGATTGCTTCCTCATAATACCCCTGAGCGCAGTAGGCCTGACCCAAATTACAATAGTAGGCATCCTCTGACGGCTCCTGCGTTATTGCCTGCTTAAATAAATATACGGCATTTTGATAGTCCCCGTTTTGATATGCCTCTAATCCCTTTTTGTTGCTGTTTGAACCTGCGGGGGCACAGGCGCTGATGGCAGCTGCCATCAGTGTCAATGCCCCCGCAAGTATTATATTTTTTTTTCGCATAAATTATATTCTTTCAGTTTTATCGTTGTGAAAACAAAATTTTGGTTCTATTTTCATACACTATTTTATCCCTTTATTGGATTGATTTCAAGCCTATATTGAAAAAATATTTACCGTTCACTGTATATATTATTAATGCCCTTCGGTGCAATGGTTTCGTCGCCGGACCAAACTCAGCAGGCTCCTTTTATATTCTTTCTTATCATACATTACTTTGAAAGACCTGCTTCAAGTGTCCGGCTCGTGAAATCCATTCACCTTCGGGCATGCTGCAAATATTTAACGTCCTGTGAACTGTAATAACACTAATTATAGTGTTTCGATAAAACGAAGGAATCCTTCTTTTCCGCTTTCTGTGCGCTTATAGACACCTGCATCTTCTAGAACCTGTGCGAATACTTTTCCTACCTCGTCCTGCAAAATTGCATCGATGTTGGATTCATCTATCTTGTCGTAGGAAGCCATAAATTCTTCTGCCCAATCAGCATGCTTTGCAAGGACTTCATCCTCACGAAGATTCTTTCCTGCAAGAATAGCCTCTTTTAGTGCTGACAGCTCGCCTTTTAGACGTGACGGCAGTACGGCAAGACCCATAACTTCGATAAGACCGATATTTTCTCTCTTGATATGATGCAGCTTTTCGTGCGGATGGTAAACGCCAAGCGGATGCTCTGGTGTTGTGATGTTGTTTCTAAGCACAAGATCAAGCTCGAATATGCCGTCTTTCTTTCTTGCAATTGGCGTGATTGTGTTATGTGGCTCTCCATCTGTCTCAGCAAAGATGAAGCTTTCCTCGTCGGTGTAGCCTCTCCATGCCTTTAAGATATGATCAGCCAGATCAATCAGACGCTCTCTGTCGTTATGACGAATACGGATAACTGACATAGGCCACTTAACAATACCTGCCTCTACATCCTCGTAGCCTGGGATTGTTACTGGTGTCTCAATTGGAGCCTTTGCCATTGCAAACTCGTAGTGACCACCCTGGAAATGATCATGTGTCAGAATAGAACCGCCTACGATTGGAAGATCAGCATTTGATCCAAGGAAGTAATGCGGGAACTGACCGACAAAATCAAACAGCTTTACAAATGTGCTGCGGTCGATCTTCATCGGTGAATGCTCTCCGCAAAATACGATACAATGCTCATTATAGTACACATATGGAGAATACTGGAAGCCCCACTGAGACTGATTAATTGTAATCGGGATGATTCTGTGGTTCTGTCTTGCCGGATGGTTAACACGTCCTGCATAGCCTTCGTTCTGAATGCAAAGCAGACATTTTGGATAACCGCTCTGCTTCTGTGTACGTGCTGCTGCAATCGCCTTTGGATCCTTCTCTGGCTTTGACAGATTGATTGTAATATCAAGATCACCATATTCAGTGGCAGTCATCCACTTCATATCCTTGCAGACACGATAGCGGCGGATATAGTTTGAATCCTGACTCAGCTTGTAGAAATATTCGGTTGCCTTCTCTGGGCTTTCCTTATATTCATTCCAGAATGCCTCTCTTACCTGTGACGGTCTTGGCATAAGCGCATTCATCAGCTTTGTGTCAAACAAATCACGGTACACTACGCTGTCCTGTGTCAGTCCACGACTGCATGCATCTGCAAGCAGCACATCTAAAATTTCCTCTAACGGTGCTGCTGTCGGTGCTTCCTGTTCCTCATAATCATCAAGCTGCATAATTTCAAGCAGCTGATTTGTTGTATAAATGCGCTCACACTCAGGTGTCAGTCCTGTATCAATTCCATACTGAACGAGTGCTGCGATTGCCTCATATACTGTCATCACTCTACCATGCCTTTCTAGAAAGTCTTTTTTCTAAGTTAAGTAATATTACGAATTGCTCCGTTGCTTTTCGCCCCTGGTATTACATCTTGTGTGCGCCGTCACCTACGGTTACTACGTAGAAGTCTGCTGCATAGCCAATCTTATCCTTATATACATTTCCTACGTTCTCGATGAAGGCATCAATCTTGTCATCTTCTACGATACTTACGGTACATCCGCCAAAGCCTGCTCCTGTCATTCTAGAACCGATTACACCTGGCTGCTTCCATGCAGTCTCAGCTAAGGTATCAAGCTCAATTCCTGTTACCTCGTAGTCATCACGCAGTGATACATGAGATTCGTTCATGAGCTTTCCAAACAGTGCGATATCGTTATTCTTAAGTGCCTCTACTGCACGGATAGTTCTCTGGTTCTCATATACAGCATGCTTTGCTCTCTTTCTGTTTACTGGATCGGTGATTGTATCTGCAATGGCATCAAACTCTTCCTCTGTAAGCTCACCAAGGCTGTTGATTGGCTTTACTGCCTGAAGCTGTGCAAGTGCTGTCTCACACTGGCTTCTTCTTTCATTGTACTTGGAATCTGCAAGTCCTCTCTTCTTGTTGCTGCATGCAATTACAATCTTTGCACCTGTAAGCTCAAGCGGTGCATAGGTATAGGAAAGATCTGCTGTGTCAAGGAAGATTGCATGACCTGCTTTTCCCATTGCGATAGCAAACTGATCCATGATACCACAGTTTACGCCATTGAATTTGTTCTCTGAGAACTGGCAGATCTTGCTGACTTCAACCATATCAACATCAAAGCCAAACTGATCATTTAAAATAACAGCTGTTGCAACTTCGATAGATGCTGAGGAGGAAAGACCAGAACCATTCGGAATATTTCCATAATATAAAATATCAAGACCGCTATCAATGGTATAACCCTTCTGTGTATATGCCCACATAACACCCTTCGGGTAATTGCACCAGTTATCTGCCAAAACATTTGTAAACTCCTGTGCCGGTCCCTCTACTGCCAGCATTCCAAATCTGGTAAAATTCAGGGAGTAAAAACGCATCTTGCCGCAGTCGTTCTTTCTTGCCAGAGCGTAGGTACCAATGCTGAGTGCGCATGGGAATACATGACCGCCGTTATAATCGGTATGCTCTCCAATCAGATTAACACGTCCTGGTGCAAAATAAAACTCAGGCTCTCTTCCTTCTCCAAAAATCTTTGCAAATTCTTCTCTCATTTTAGTCTGCATAATTTTAATCTCCTTATCTGCTTATATCCGCTTCACTGTCAGGTATTTCCCTGATGCTGACCTAAGCATATCACGAAATATGTCTGCTGTAAATAAAATAACTTTGCAATTATTATAAATATATTGAGATTTACCTTTTGTTTTCAAAAAAAGAACCCCGCCTAAACGGGATTCTCTTTTTTCGTCTTTTATCACAAACTAATTGTAAATCAGTCTACTTTTTTTACATCAAATGAGGATGCAACACACTCTCTTGCCTCTTCAAGTGTCTTAAAGCTGCCATCCTTTAACATTTGAACCATAAGATTGCCAAGTGCTGTACCTTCTACTGGTCCTGCGTAAACTTCTTTTCCTGTAAAGGTTTTGATTTTCTGATTTAAGAACATATCCTGGCAGCCGCCGCCTACAACATGGATTCTTGTAAACTTGCGTCCAGACATTTCTTCAAGCTCTGCAACAGTATCCTTATAGCTTTGAGCAAGTGAATTGTAGATAACTACCATAACCTCACCCATAGACTGAGGAATCTTCTGGCCTGTTCTCTCACAGTAATAGCGTACTGCATCTGTCATGCTCTTTGGTGCAAGGAAGCTGCTGTCATTGCAATTTACGATTGACGGGAAGCCATCTGCCTCTTTTGCCATTGCAATCAGCTCTGGGAACGTGTAGGTCTTATTGTCCGTATTCATTTCCTTGCGGACATTCTGCAGCATCCACAGACCCATGATATTCTTTAAATAACGGAAACGATAATCATAACCACCTTCGTTTGTAAAGTTATACTTCATGCTCTTTAAGCTGCACTCTGCATACTTTCTCTCAATTCCCATAAGTGACCATGTACCTGAGCTTAAATAGATAAAGTCATCATCGTTTGCCGGAACTGCCAAAACAGCGGAGCCTGTATCGTGTGTTGCCGGAAGAATTACTTCTGTCTGGCATCCGCACTTTTTTGCAATCTCTGGCTTTAACATACCAACGCTTGTCTTTGGCATATGAAGCTTTCCAAAGATCTTAGATGGAATGCCGATTCTGTCAAGCAGCTCGTAGTCCCAATCCTTTGTAACGGCATTTACAAGCTGTCCTGTCGTTGCATTGGTGTACTCGTTCATCATCACTCCGGTAAGCAGGTAGTTAAAATACTCTGGAACCATCAGATAATGCTCTGCATTCTTAATATACTCTGGATGCTCATTCTTGATTGCAAGAAGCTGATAGATAGAATTATACAGCTGCTTCTGGATTCCTGTGCGCTCATACAGCTCCTCTGGGGAGATCATTGTCTCTAAGAGTTTGTCCATATCATCTGTACGGCTGTCACGGTATGCAATTGTATCTCCAAGAATCTGATTATTCTTATCAAGAAGAACAAAGTCAACACCCCATGTATCGATACCCATAGATGATGGTGCCTTGCCTGCCTTTGCACAGGCTGCAATTCCGTTTACAATTTCCTCAAACAGTCTGTCTAACTCCCAACACAGATGACCATCTCTTGTTACATTTCCATTTGTAAAACGGTACATTTCCTCAAGAATGATCTTTTCATCCTCAAGATGTGCTAAAATATGTCTTCCACTTGATGCACCGATATCAACTGCTAAGTAATATTTCATGATTCATATCTCCTTTTTATATTCATTCAAAGCTTGCTGCAATGTTGCTTTGTGCCTTCGGACGGCGTCCTCTGCGCGCTGGCTTTTTGGGTTCCGCTGCTTCCTTTGCTGGCTTTTCCTGCACTAGCTTTTCCTTTACTGGCTTCTCTTTTGCTGGCTTTTCCTTTGCTGGCTTTTCCTCAGCTGGCGCTGCCTCTTTTTTTGCTCTTGTACTTCTTGTAATTGGCTTTCTGGCTGGCTTTGCCGGCTTTTCTTCTGCTAGCTTTTCTTCTAGCTTTTCTTCTGCTACTAAAGCTTCTTTTTCTGTTTTCTTCTTTGGAGTTTTAGCTGTTCTTGTCTTCTTTGGCTTTACTTCATTTTCTGATGTTTCTTCCTGCTTTGGTGCTTTTTTCGTTTTTGCAGGTGCCTTTTTCTTTACTGGCTTTGTCTTAGTTTCTTCTTCTACATGATGAATGGTCATTCCGCTTTCCACTACAGTAATAGTTGAAACTGACACTGCCGCAGCAATCTTCTTTTGAAGATCTTCCTCGCTGCTATCCTTATACTGCGCATCTGCCTTTTCAAGCTCCTTTCTGACAGACTCTGGAAGCTGTGCAGGCGGCATTACAGAAATTGGCTTATGCTGCTGAACTGGATAGATTATTGTATCAGATGCAAAATTTTCTGGTTCTTTGTTTTCTTTTTGCTGCTCTGTTTCCTGTACTGGCTCTTCTGCTGGTTCTTCCTCTGCGGATTTTTCCTGTACTAATTCTTTTGCAGGTTCTTCCTGTACTGATTTTTCTGCAGAATTTTCCTGTACTGGCTCTTCTGCAGGCTCTTCTTCTGTAGATTCTTCCTGTACTTCTTCATCTGCTGGTGCTTCTTGTATTTCTTGTTCAGCCTCTGCTTCCTGATCTGCTTCCTGCATCACCTCTTCTGCTTCACTACTTTCTTTGTCATTAACAGCCTCTGCTGCTTCTTTTACATCTTCTTTTGTTTCTGGTGCAAAATCTTCTTCTGACTCTTCTAAGTCACTGTCACCCTGAGCCTCAAGCTCTTCGCTCATTGCTGCGAGTTCTTCTTCCATTGCACGTGCACGCTCTTTTGCAGTTGCATTTTTAAAGCGGTTCTGTCTTGCATTGCCATCTGCGATTGTCGCAAAGCAGTATACATATCCGTCAAAGCGGAATGTTCTCTTCCAAAAATCTACTACGTGCTTAAATCCGTTGTCCTTACTGATAATATAGAAATAGGAATCTTTTGCTTCATGAATCAGATAGCCCAGATACGTGGACAGCTGAAAATCAAGTGCATTTTTCCCACCGCACAGAATTTTGTACTTTGATACCTGTGCCTTTGAATTAAAAATCATATCCATTGCTTCAAAAGTAATGGTGTCTGCATTGTGACTATAAAAGATCACAACGCGGTCTTCTTCGCTAAGCTGCGCAATTCCTTTAATACCTTCTGATTTGACATTTTCATAGTCAATAAGATATGTTGCCATAAAAGGTTTCTCCTTTAGCATTTATAGAGTCCGTGGTTAACCACTTCTTTCATCATATCATACAAAGAAGTCGCTTTGCAATAACATTTTTCCTATATATAGCGCAATTTTTACTTTTTTCTTAAAAATAGAAATAATCTTCTATAAAAATAGTAAATATAATTTCATTTTCTTCTAAAAAAAGAGAACACATTTCTGTGCTCTCTTTTCTCTTATTTCTGTGGTTTATAGTATAATGTTCTCATTGCATTTAAGATGGCTATAACTGCAACACCTACATCAGCAAATACAGCTGCCCACATATTTGCAAATCCTGCTGCTACAAGTGCAAGAATAATAACTTTGACTGCAATTGCAAATACAATGTTCTGGTTGCAAATCTGAACTGTTCTTCTTCCTATCTGAATTACATCGGCAAGCTTTGACGGCTGATCTTCCATGATTACAATATCTGCCGCCTCGACTGCTGCATCAGATCCAAGTCCGCCCATGGCTATTCCAACGTCAGCTCTTGCAAGAACTGGTGCATCGTTGATGCCGTCTCCTACGAAGCAAACCATTCTGCCTTTTGTCTTTTTATTGCAGTAATCATTGACATAGCTTACCTTATCTGCCGGAAGCAAATCGGTGTGCACTTCATCAAGATCAAGCAGCTTTGCTGTATACTCACCTATGGCTTTTCTGTCTCCTGTCAGCATAACTGTTTTCTTTACGCCGACATGATGCAGGCGGCTGATTGCCTCTTTTGCATCCTCTTTTACTTCATCGGAAATTAAAAGATAGCCGCTGTATACGCCGTCTACTGCTGTATATACAACAGTTGCCGCTTCCTCTGGTGTCGGAACTGTCAAGCCAAGCTCTGCCATAAGGCTCTGATTTCCAGCATGGATTACATGACCACCGGCAGTTACCTTTAAGCCTTTTCCTGCAATCTCCTGTGCATCCTCTACCTTTGCCAGCTCTTTGCCATTTTTTTCCTTCCATTCAGATAATACAGACAATGCGATTGGATGACTGGAATATTGCTCTGCTGTAGCTGTGTTTAAAAGAAGTGATGACTCGCTGCTTCCCTCTACCGGGGCAAGCTTTGTCACACGAAATGTTCCCTTTGTCAGCGTACCTGTCTTATCAAATACCATAGTTTCTGCTTTTGATACAGCCTCTAGGTAATTGCTTCCCTTTACTAACACACCATTCTTACTTGCACAGCCAATGCCTCCAAAGAAGCTAAGCGGTACTGAGATAACAAGTGCACATGGACAGGAACAAACTAAGAATGACAATGCACGATAAATCCACTCTGCAAACGGATGACCTGGCAGGAAAATCGGAACGATCAAACCAATAAATGCTGCCAGACCGACAACAATCGGCGTATAATATCGTGCAAACTTGGTGATAAAGTTTTCTACCTTTGCTTTCTGGCTGCTTGCATTTTCAACAAGATCAAGGATTCTTGCTACAGTTGACTCACCATATTCCTTTGTGGTGCGAATCTTTAAGATATTCGTCAGATTGATACAGCCGCTGATGATCTCATCGCCAACAGATACCTTTCTTGGAACGGCTTCTCCTGTAAGAGCCTTTGTATCCTCCATGCTGCTTCCCTCTAACACAATACCATCAAGAGGAATGCGCTCACCTGGCTTTACAATGATAGTCTCGCCTACTGCAACTTCGTCTGGAAATACTTCTTCCTCAACACCATCGCGAAGAACAACTGCACTGTCAGGTCTGATATCCATTAATGATGCAACTGATTTTCTGGACTGATTTACAGCGTATGACTGGAACAGCTCTCCTACCTGATAAAACAGCATAACAGCTATTCCTTCTGTATACTCCTGCAGCGCAAATGCACCAATTGTTGCAATTGCCATCAGAAAGTTTTCATCAAACACCTGACCCTTTGTGATATTCTTTCCTGCCTTCGCTAGCACATCATAGCCAACAATCAAATAGCCAGGAATGAAAAATATAAGCTTATAAAGCTCTGGAATCGGAAGAATGACTCCGACAATCAACAGCACAAAGGCTACCACAATCTTGTAAAACTGCTTTTTTTGCTTTTTTGTCATCTTCTTTAACATAACTAAACCACTTCTTTCACTTTTTGTGTGCTTACAGAACTACTCTGCAGTCTGGCTCTACCTTTGCAATGCACTTTACTGCTGCCTGCAGTACTTCATCAAACTGGCTGTCCTCAGCATCTAAAATCATCTTCTGTGTCATGAAGTTTACAGAAACTCTCTTTACACCAGGAAGCTTCTTGATTGCCTCCTCCATCTTTGCAGCGCAGTTTGCGCAGTCTAAATCCTCTAACTCGAATGTCTTTCTCATAATGTTTGCCATCCTTTCTTTTTTTGTTTTGGCGTATTGTTTCGCTCTCTTTCAATTAAACGGTTGTTTAATCGTTGATTTAACTATACCTTTTTTTGCGCCATATGTCAAGGGCTATTATTGAAATTTTTTCGCAATTGTATTACAAGAGCCCTAAGGTGAATGGATTTCACGAGCCGGACACTTGGAGCAGGTCTTTCAAAATAACTTTTGATAAGAAAAAACATAAAAGGAACCTGCGGAGTTTGGTCCGGCGACGAAACCATTACACCTTAGGGCTAATTGACTTATCCATGAACTATAACACGTTTATTTGCATATTTTCATAATCTGATAAAAAGGGGTAAAAGAGGAGCTATGCGGATGGAGAAAAGGGCTGCTATTTACTGCCGTCTTTCCCGCGAGGATGACAATTTGGCTTGTGATGAGGTAAGCGAAAGCATTCAAAATCAGCAGAAGCTGCTTTGCGAATATGCGAAGAAAAATGGATTCTCTGTCTATTGTATGTATGTGGATGAAAATTATTCTGGACTTGATAATACACGTCCTGCTTTTTGCCGCATGATTGAGGATGCTCGCTGTGGGCGTTTTGACACGATTCTTTGCAAAAACCAGTCACGTTTTACCAGGGATATGGAGACGGCTCAGTATTATTTAAATGAAGTGTTTCCTCTTTGGCACGTCCGTCTGATTGGAATTTGTGATGGTGTTGATACAAATGACATGAAAAATTTACGGCTTCGACAGATAAATGGGCTGATTAATGAATGGTACAGTGAGGATCTTTCCGATAATATTCGCCAGATTCTTCGCGATAAGATGATGCGTGGCCAGTTTATTGGCTCATTTGCTTGTTATGGCTATACAAAGGACCCTGCCCATTTGCACAGCTTAATTCCTGATCCGCCTGCTGCCGCCGTTGTACGGGAAATTTATCAGCTTTATATTGATGGATTTAGTCTTTCAAAAATCGCTTCTTTGCTCACTAAAAAGCAGGTTATGCCGCCATGCTTTTATAAGATCCAACATGGCATTTTATTTCAGACGCCTTTTTCTAAAAATAAAATCACAGATGAAGCTGACGGCAAAATTCCAAAATGGTCTGCCTCAAGTGTGCGCCATATTCTAACTAATCCCGTCTATACTGGTACGCTTATTCAGGGAACTACAAAAAAGGAAAGTGCTAAGAGCAAAAAACGCATTAAGCTGTCAAGCACTGAATGGATTATTTATCCTAATGCTCATCCTGCTTTGATCAGTGAAGATATATTCTGCGAGGTTTCCTCATTATTACAGAAACGGCGAAAGAAAAATAAAAAAGTGTAACTCCTTGAGACTATGACGCATAAGATACACTGTAAATGATTTTGGAGGTATCTCCTATGAGTGATTTGGCAGCAACAAACTGCGGCGGATGCACACAGACAACTACTTCTGGCGGATGCAATTGCATGTGGATCATCCTTATCCTGTTATTCTGTGGTGGATGGAATAACAATGATGGCTGCGGATGCGGCGGTGGCAATGGCTTCTTTAACAATGGAAACGGCTGTGGCTGTGATGCCCTGATCTGGATCCTGTTACTTAGCTGCTGTGGATGCGGCTTCTGATTATCATACCACTGACATGAAAAAAGCCCCGGGCTCTGCCCGGGGCTTTCTAATGATACCAGATTACTACGTGCTTTGCACTCCCGCAATCCCTCTTGCAAGCGAGCTTGCATCGGATTTCTGACCTTTTGACCCTGGTATCATATTATCCAATTACATCGCGCATGGTATATACACCTGGCTCTTTTCCCTGCAGAAACTTTGCTGCCTGGACAGCGCCCTTTGCAAATACACCTCTGGAGAATGCCTGATGGTTCAGTTCGATTACCTCGTCCTCTCCTGCGTAAATTACATCATGTACGCCTACGATGGTTCCACCTCTGACTGCTGAGAATCCGATCTCCTTTGGATCTCTCTTCTCGCGTCTTTCACTGCGGTCAAATACAAAATGATATTCACCATTTAATGATTTGTTTGCTGCGTTTCCGAGCATGATTGCTGTACCACTTGGTGCATCAAGCTTACGTCTGTGATGGCGCTCTACGATCTCGATATCAAATCCAGCGTCTGCAAGTACAGGCGTAATAAGCTCTACGATCTTTGCAAGTGTATTGATTCCAAGAGACATGTTGTAGGACTGTACAATCGGAATTGTTTTTCCTGCCTCCTGCACATGAGCAAGCTGCTCATCGGAAAGTCCTGTTGTTGCAAGAACTAATGCAAGTCCTTTTTGTGCACACTGATCTAATACCATATCTGTAATTTTTGAAACGGTAAAATCAATCAGTGCATCAGCCTCTACATCACACGCCTTGATAGATTCAAATACAGGAAATGGTGTATCGACTGCCTGCGTGATATCAATTCCAGCCACAACCTGTGCCTGCTCATCCTGTTCAATGATATTAGCTAACATCTTGCCCATTGCACCATTGCATCCGTTTAAAATAATACGTACCATCGTTTGTTCCTCCGTCTTAAGGTCAGTTTTAAATCAGCTTCATTGCCGCTAATTCTTTACGAAGCAGTTCCTTATGCTGCGGCTCCATCTCGCACAGAGGAGAACGTACTGCACCTGCATTCCATCCCATCATATTCAGTGCTTCCTTTACCGGAATAGGATTTACTTCACAGAAAAGTGCCTTATTTAAGTTCATAACAGACAGCTGAAGCTGACGGCTTAACTTTACATCACCGTTTAAGTAGCTCATAACCATATCATGTGTCAGCTTAGGCATTACATTTGATAAAACGGAGATAACACCCACACCGCCAAGTGACAGAAGCGGAACAACCTGATCATCATTTCCAGAGTAGATATCGATGCAGCCGTCTGCAAGTGCGGCAAGCTCTGCTACCTGAGAGATATTTCCGCTTGCTTCTTTGACTGCTACAATATTCTTTACATTCTTTGCCAGTGTAACAGCAGTCTGCGGCAAAATGTTAACACCTGTACGTGACGGCACGTTGTACAGAATGATTGGCAGATCTACGCTGTTTGCAATTGCAGTATAATGCTGAATCAGACCCTTCTGTGTTGCCTTGTTATAATATGGTGTTACAAGAAGCAGCGCATCTGCACCGTTATTCTGTGCATGTGTGGACAAACGAATTGCCTCTGCTGTGGAGTTTGATCCTGTACCTGCAATAACAGGAACTCTGCCTGCTGTATGCTCAACAGCAAACTTGATACATGCATCATGCTCTTCATGAGTCAATGTGGAAGATTCACCTGTTGTTCCGCAGATGATGATCGCATCTGTTCCTCCGGCAATCTGAAAATCAATCATTTTTCCCAGTTCTTCAAAATTAACCTTGTCATCCTGTGTAAATGGAGTGACGATTGCAACTCCTGCTCCCTTAAATATTGGCATAATAATACCATCCTTTCTTGATTCAGGTAATACTCTATTCAAATGCAGCCACCAGAGTGTCTTGGGATTTCTCCAAAGAAAAAGCCGGTCACATGCGGCCGGCTCATAAGGTTTTCTTTTTCTATTTCCCTTAGTAGCTCCCCATCTGTGAACAGATGACAGTCATATACCTATTCGATATATGCCCAAGAACAGCCTTTGCACAGCCATTCTTTCGGCGCCAATGCCTTTTAGCTAACTTCCCTTGCTCTTGCCTGCATCCATCAGCCTACTCATCAGTAGCGCAACCTCTACCTTTTGTATGAATTTTCTTTAGTGTACATCAATTTTACAGTGCTGTCAACCCTTCTGTTCGACATATTCTAATTTACTTACGGAAACTTCATATGCAATTCGTTTCTCACTCTCAGTCTCGCTTATCTTTTTCATATACTCTCTGCTCTGAACACGGCCCCACACGCGAAGTCTGGTGCCAACCTCAAAAGTGGACACATAGCGGGCGTTTCGTCCCCATGCAATACAGGGAATATAATCACTCTTGCTGTAAGGGCGGTTGACTGCTACCAGAAGATCTGCGATCTCACGTCCAAGCGGTGTCTTTCTATACACCGGCGGTTTACAGATGTAGCCGTCAAGCATGATCTGATTTGTCTTCGTATAATCTGTAAATGCCTCCATGAAATGATATTCTCTGACAAACACAGAGAGCACAAGACGATTTCTCGTCCCCTCATGACGATTATAAGAACGAAACTGTCCGATTGCTTCCATTGTGCGTCCTCTGTAATCCTGATTGATATCGATAAGACGCTCTGAAATCATCACAGGGATCGTATCAGACTGATCGCTTAAGCGATTTACTGACAGCTCCATTATGTAAAAGCTCTCCCCAAAGACCTCATGGCTAAACTCAAACCCTGACACGACAACTCCAATGACACTGACTCTGTTATTTTCTGCGTTTCTTTCTGGCATTTTTGATTCCTCCTGCTTTTTATTCGCAGCTGCTGGTACCATAGCGGCTGCTGCATGTACTAGTTATTCTGCTAACTGTTTGTATATAACTTTTTTTGCAGCTAGTTATTTATATGTCTCAACACACGTACATTATAACGAAGTTATTTTCAAAACGCACGGAAAATGCTTCGCAGGATTCGCGGTCTGACCACTATTATTCGACAAAAAGCAGGCTTTTTTTCATCTTTTCTTTCCCAATTTTTCGGGCATTTTTCCTTTTTTCGACATATCTTTTGTTGTTACGATGAAAATAGATATGCCTAATGAAAGACATTTGTGATGAAGAACGCGAAAAGACGGGCTGATCGACTCAGTCCGCCTTTTTTCACTTTTGTTTTTTTATTCATAACTATTCAGAACCCTATTCGCAAAATCGCATCTTCGATGCTTCCATTTTGCTCATATGGTTACCTCGCCATATAAAATTGCTATTCTGTCTGAATGCAAGCATTCACAGAAAGCAATTTTGCATGGCTCTGAATAGTTACAATTATTCTTTGTGATTAATGTAGTTAATCAAGCCGCCCTCACTAATGATTTTCTGCATGAATGGCGGGAATGCCTGTCCCTGGAAGGTTTCTCCTGTCGTCTGGTCCGTAATGACACCAGTATTAAAATCAATATCTACCTGATCTCCTGCCTTGATCTTTTTGCTTGCCTCTGGACATTCAATGATCGGAAGACCAATATTGATTGCGTTGCGGTAGAAAATTCTTGCGAAGGTCTCTGCTATTACACAGCTTACACCTGCTGCCTTGATTGCAATCGGTGCATGCTCTCTTGAGGAGCCGCATCCAAAGTTTTTATCCGCAACGATGATGTCACCCTTCTTTACATTTGAAACGAAATCCTTATCGATATCCTCCATGCAGTGCTTTGCCAGCTCTGCTGGATCTGATGAATTTAAGTAACGTGCCGGAATGATTACATCCGTATCCACGTTGTCGCCATATTTAAATACACATCCATTTGCTTTCATATCTTCTTTACCATACCTTTCTGAATCGCCTGACCAGCTGTTTTTATGTCACAGTCTGCGAGACTTCTTTATAAAACGTCCTTTGGTCCGGAGATTTTTCCGGTTACAGCACTTGCTGCTGCAACATATGGACTTGCCAGATATACTTCACTTGTTACATCGCCCATACGTCCTACAAAGTTACGGTTTGTGGTAGAAACGCATCTTTCATGCGCAGCCAGAATACCCATATATCCGCCAAGACATGGTCCACAGGTCGGTGTGCTGACAACAGCTCCTGCCTGAATGAAGGTTTGAACAAGTCCTTCCTCGATTGCCTGAAGATAGATTGCCTGTGTTGCCGGAATTACGATGCAGCGAAGGCCTTTCTTTACCTTTCTGCCCTTTAAAATCTCTGCTGCTGCACGCAGATCTTCGATACGTCCATTTGTACATGAACCGATTACAACCTGATCAATTGCGATGTCGCCTACCTCATCTATAGTATGAGTGTTCTCTGGCAAATGTGGGAAGGATACTGTTGGCTTTAAGCTGCTAAGATCAATAGTATATGTTGCCGTATACTCAGCATCCTCGTCTGCCTCGTAAACCTTATATTCCTTTGTGGAATGCTCCTTCATATAGGCGATAGTCTTCTCGTCTACAGGGAAGATACCATTCTTTCCGCCTGCCTCAATTGCCATATTTGCAATACAAAGACGATCATCCATTGAAAGATAAGAAATACCATCTCCTGTAAATTCCATAGACTGATACAGTGCTCCGTCAACACCGATCATTCCAATAATATGTAAGATAACATCCTTACCAGTTACATACTCAGCTGGCTTTCCAGTAAGCACAAATTTGATTGCAGACGGTACCTTAAACCATGCCTTTCCTGTTGCCATACCTGCTGCCATATCTGTACTTCCCACACCAGTGGAGAATGCGCCAAGCGCACCATATGTACATGTATGTGAATCAGCACCAATTACAACGTCTCCTGCAACTACAAGTCCTTTTTCCGGAAGAAGTGCATGTTCAATTCCCATCTCTCCTACATCAAAGAAATTTGTGATTTCGTTGCAGCCTGCAAATTCTCTTACACACTTACAATGCTCGGCAGACTTGATATCCTTATTCGGAACAAAATGATCGAGTACTAGTGCAATCTTGTCCTTATCAAATACTCCCTTTTTGTCAAAGCGCTCCATCTCGTGGATCGCTACCGGAGAGGTAATGTCATTGCCTAAAACAAGGCTCAGATCTGCCTCAATCAGCTGTCCGGCCTTTACCTCTGACAGCCCTGCTGCTGCAGCCAGAATTTTTTGCGTCATCGTCATACCCATAATCGAGTCCTCCTGCTTGTAAATACCTGCTTTTGCTGTGCCAAACTGCACACAAAATTTCAAAATCAGGCAGCTGCATGCGCAACTGCCTAATTTCCTGCATTATTTTTATTTTAATGGATAATAAAAAGTTCGTCAATGATTTTTCTTTTTCTTTTATATGTGTATATTTATTGCCGTTACATCCCATACCCAGAAATTGCATCTAAGACCGCGTCTACACTTTCTTTGCTGACTGTGTTGACCTGATCTGAGTCGTCCATGGAGACGTAGTAATATGCATCGTCTTCTGTTGTTGCTCCTATTGTCAGCTTTAAGGTGGTTTCTTCTTCGCCTGACTGGTATGTTATTGTAAGAACTGTTGCACCGTCTGTTAAGCCATAGGATTCTTTTTCTTCTTCGTCTGCATAATAATCTGCGCAGTCGTTGAAGGTAAGACCTACCATGTTGACTAACAAATCATGAATATCATCACTTTCGTCAAATCGCTGTGTCTTATTATCCTGTGTGAATACCCAGTGTGTTACATCAACCATTTCTACGGTTGATTCCTCTTCTGTTAATCCTTCTTCTGTAGAATCTGATACAGCTTTCGTTGTCTCTTCTTCTGATACTTCACTTCCCGTTTCTGCTTCCTCGGATGCGTTTTCGGTCGTCTCTTCCTCGGTTGCCGGTTCTTGTGTAACTTCCTTTTCCATATCAATTGTAGTGCCGTCTTTTAATAACTGTACATTTGTGATGGATGTGCTGGTGATGGTTGGGAAGCTTTCTTTTTCCTGCAGCGCTGAAATATCGTTGCTGATATCTGAGACATAGCTTGATGCTATTGTATAAATATCATCTGAGCCTTCTACTTTTGCATAATAGTCTGAATTATAGCTGTTAAGGCTTCCAATCTGAATCGTTACCTCTGTGTCATCAGATCCCTTTGCTGTGATCGTGCAGCTTGGATTGTCCAGACCATACACTGACAAGTCATCCTGTACTTCCTCTAGCTTACGCTCTGCAGTAAATGATTTTAAATCGCTTGAAATAGAAGTCAAATAGCTTTGTGTGACAGGAAAGTGCTCGTCGCTGTCATAGCTCCAAGTCTCGTTCTCAGTGTCATAGCTGAATGCGAATGTTCCGTAGCTGTTTGTGTAGCTGATTGAAACAGGCTCTTCCATCTGGCTTAAATAAAAGGTGTTTGCCTCTTTTTCTGCCTTTGACTGCTCGGCTGCCTTTTCTTCGTTATTCTGGTTGATCCACACGATTCCGCCGTATGCGCCGCCTAGGACGGCAAGCGCACCGACTAAACCAAGTAGTTTTTTTGTATTCTTTGTCATATACTCACACCATTATGCCTTTCTTCTGCGGATCCATACAACCAATCCCGCAACAATTGAAAAGACTGGGATGATGATTATAAACAATGCATTCCAAATGCTGCTTCCTGTTACAGTATTGTAAGTAACTGAAAGGCTCTTTGCCGGAATTGATACGTTCTGAACATCATCGAAGTAAGATGATACGATGTTAATGAACTCATTTAAGTTTTCAATTCCAGTGAAGTTCCCAATCAAACTGGAATCAATCATGGTTGATGCTGAGATAACAGTCAGCTTAGAATCTGCTGATGGTGTCTCAAGCCAGCCATCTGTGTTTCCAACTGAAATGTCAGTCAGAACATCCTCAAGAGTACTTTCCTCGGTAGATTCTGCCTCAGATGCTGCTTCAGACGTAACTTCCTCTGATGCATTTTCAGTTACACTTTCAGTTGAAGCTTCCTCTGAAACGCTCTCAACAGATGTCTTTTCAGTTTCTTTTGTATCACTGCCAGATTCTAACTCGCTCTCGCTTTCTGTATCTGCTGGTACTGTCTTCTGTGCTGATGCTGCCAGAATAAACTGTGTTGCCTCATTGCTGTTTCCTTCACGAAATGCATTGTTACTTGTAGTTAAAAGTGTTGTCAGTGTTACATCTTCTGGTGTATTTTCTGATGCTGTCATACCTGCTACTGCACCGACTAAGATGCTGCTTGTTGTTTCTACATTTGTGTCATTGCTTGTGATCATTGGGAAGAAATAGAACGCACTCTGTGCTCTCTGGTAATAGCGATCACGATCTCCAATATAGGAGTTTACCATAGTCATACCATAATCTTCCATCAACTCATTGAAGTTTGTAAGCTCCTTATCGGTAACACCACGAAGCAAAAGCACATTTCCGCCCTGATACAGATAGTTATGAAGTTCTGTATATTCATCAGTTCCAAGATCACTTGTAGGATTGTTGATAATCAAAAGATCACAATCATCCGGCACAGATGCTGTCTCAAGAAGATTTAAATCTGATGTTGTCATGCTGTTTTTAGTAAGCAGCTCGCCAAGCTCTTGACTTATTGCTGACTCACCATGGCCTCTTAACATGTAAATCTTTTTATCGTTATCGGAGGTAACAGCTGCAACAGCACTTGTCAGCTGACCCTCTGCATCAAATTCTGATTCGCTGCTATAGCCATAATAATTTTGCTGACTTACAATTATATCGCTAAAGGAAATTACCTGATTCTTTCCAGTTTCCTCGCATGATACAACAACAGAGTTTGCTGAAATTCCATACTTTGTAAGAATTTCAGGGTGAAGAACAGGGTCTATATAGCTAACCTTTAACTTAGATGAGAGATCGCCATAGATAGAGATAAACTTTTCAATACGAGAGTCTATATTTCCCGTCTCTGCCACTACCTCAACAGTAACATCCTTGTCTAAGTCCTTTAATAATTCTTTGGAAGTATCTGAAACACTGAAAATTCCAGTTTCGCTCAAATCCCAATTTAATAACTTTGATGGAAGCTGTCCTATAATCAAATTTACTACTACAATAATTGCCAGCACAATTGCCGTCACTGCAAGGCTGAAGCTTCCGTTTTTCAGCTGCACTACAGATGAAATATTTTTACCTGACGGCTTTTTTTCTTTCTTTTTTTTGATATCCATTCCTGCCTGCTTTCCTCTCATTCTGCCGCTTTTTCGGCTTTTTTCTTACACCAATCTAGCGCTTATCTTAGCTCCATCTTCTCTTCTGGATTACCTGTGTGGTAAGGAAGATGCATGCCGCACAAATCGAGATCAGCTCCACAACACCCTTTACATCAAACACATAATCAGAAACAAAGCTTGTCATTACCTTTGCAAATGCTATGTTTTCGATCATTCCTGGAATAAGTCCCTCAAAAAGAGCTGGCTTTACAACGTAAAGAATAATTAAAACTGCTGCTCCACCGATCAAAAGACCAAACGTAGCTGCATTGCTCTTTGTCATTACATAGACAATGACGCAAAGAAGAACTAAAAGAATCAGACAGCCTATTAAAGAGGCAATTGCTGTATTTGGCACATATTTGGAAAGACCATTTGACAAATTGATCAAAAGCAGTGTAATGATCGTTCCAACTGCCGCGATGATGACACTCTCTGTCATTGCTGAGATCAGCATTCCAATGGCAACATAAGCGCAGCCGATCAGAAAATATACAAGAATAGTTGAATAGTCAACAAGAAAATATGCTGTTCCAGTGCTCTTAATGATCAATGGACACAGGCAAAAGATCACACACGGAATCGCAACAACTGCTGCCATTGAAAAGAACTTTCCTAAAACAATCTGTGTCACAGATACCGGTGATGTCAAAAGAAGCTGATCTGTCTTTGAATGACGCTCCTCTGAAAAGCTTCTCATTGTCAAAAGCGGAACAGTCAGTACAAATACGATGGCAGAGGCACTTAATGTGTAGGCAAAGTAAGGATAGCCATAGCTCATGTTATACACCATAAAGTAAATACCTGTCACGAGCACAAGTGCGGCCACAAATACAGGTCCAATCATGGATGTGAAATAAGATTTAAATTCTCTGTTAAATATTGCTTTCATTGTCATCCTCCTTATTGGCCTGCTTTGTCTGCTCTGCTTCCTTTACGGCCTCTTCTGCCGATTTTTTAATCTCATCCATCTCTTCTTCATGAGCCTTATTGTCGGCAGTCAGCTCCATAAAGACATCCTCAAGTGTTGCCTTTGAATATTTCATCTCATAAATAGGCCAATTTTTTTCTGCGCAGATACCAAATACAGCTTCGCGCACATCAGCGCCATCTGTACGTATCTCAAATGAGGTCAAATTCAGATGCTTATCATCCTCATTCTGCTTTGTGGCTTCCAAAACTGCTACAACATGATGAAGCTGTGCAAAGCTGTTCTTTGCCTGCTCCTTTGGCGCCCTTATGCTGATTTCAAGCATAGCATCACTATCCATGTAGTGCATCAGATTTTCTGTTGTATCACTTGCAACTAGTCTTCCGTGAGAGATAATTAAAATCTCATCGCATACGGCACTAATCTCGGAAAGGATATGTGAGCTTAAAATAACGGTATGCTCTTTTGCAAGCTCCTTAATAAGTGAACGAATCTCAATAATCTGAATTGGGTCAAGACCTACAGTCGGCTCATCAAGGATTATGATTTCCGGCATGCCAAGCACAGCCTGTGCAAAACCGACTCTCTGACGGTAGCCCTTTGAAAGATTTTTGATAAGTCTTTTTGCTACATCGACAAGTCCAGTCATCTTCATAGCATTTAAAATGCTCTCCTGACGCTTTTTCGCCGGGATATTTTTTAACTGTGCTGCAAATTCAAGATATTCCCATACTGTCATATCTGTATACAGCGGCGGAAGCTCCGGCAGATAGCCTATACAGCGCTTCGCCTCTGCTGGTTCCTTCACGATATCGTGACCATTAATTAAAATCGTTCCCTCTGTAGGGCCGATATATCCGGTCATCATATTCATGGTAGTTGATTTTCCAGCTCCGTTTGGACCAAGAAAGCCATAAATCTTTCCTGGCTCCAGACGAAAGCTTAAATGATCGACAGCCACATGGTTTCCATATTTTTTTACCAGACCTGTTACTTCAATCAAAGTCTTGTCCTCCTGCATCTCATTTTTGCAAACAGCCTTATTGCTGTTTTGCTATCGTTTGTAATGTTAGGCGCCAAATGTGACGACTCTTTGATAAATTTGTGTCCATTGTTTGTCCTCTTGTGAAGAATTATTGAAATTAGGTATTGACTTATTTCTAATTGAGTATTATATTAGACTTTAATATGGTAAAGCACCATAGTGAATTACTGCATCTCACCGGTCTTTGACCGCCCGATAATATCTAATGCAGTGATAAGGAGGTTTCTTTATGGGAAGAGTTTATAATTTTTCTGCTGGTCCAGCTGTGCTGCCAGAGGAGGTACTGCAGGAGGCTGCAGATGAAATGCTTGACTATCAGGGAAGTGGTATGTCTGTCATGGAGATGAGCCATCGTTCTAAGGTTTACGATGCAATCATTAAAGAGGCTGAGGCTGATCTTCGTGAACTGATGAATATTCCGGACAATTATAAGGTTTTATTTTTACAGGGTGGTGCATCCCAGCAGTTTGCTATGATCCCAATGAACCTGATGAAAAATAAGAAAGCTGATTATATTGTAACCGGTCAGTGGGCAAAGAAGGCTGCTAAAGAAGCTGAGCTCTACGGCGAGGTTAACGTTGTCGCTTCTAGTGCTGACAAAACATTTTCTTATATTCCAGACTGTTCTGATCTTCCAATCGATGACGATGCCGACTATGTTTATATCTGTGAAAACAACACTATCTACGGCACCAAATTCCACACACTTCCAAATACAAAGGGAAAAACACTTGTAGCTGATATCTCTTCCTGCTTCTTATCTGAGCCGGTTGATGTTACTAAATATGGTATGCTTTACGGCGGTGTTCAGAAAAATGTCGGTCCTGCCGGTGTTGTAATTGCAATCATCCGTGAAGACCTTATTACTGATGATGTTCTTCCAGGAACACCTACCATGCTTCGCTACAAGATCCATGCAGATGCTGATTCTCTTTACAATACACCTCCATGCTATGGTATTTATATCTGCGGCAAGGTCTTCAAGTGGCTTAAGAAAATGGGCGGTCTCGAGGAAATGCAAAGAAGAAATGTAGAAAAGGCAAAGATCCTCTATGACTATCTTGATTCTAGCAAGCTGTTTCACGGTACAGTTGAGCCGTCCTCTCGTTCTTTAATGAATGTTCCATTTGTAACTGGCGACAAAGAGCTTGATGCCAAATTTGTAAAGGAAGCTGAGGCTGCCGGTTTTGTTAACTTAAAGGGTCATCGCACTGTAGGCGGTATGCGTGCAAGTATCTATAATGCAATGCCAAAGGAAGGTGTAGAGGCACTTGTTGCATTTATGAAAAAGTTTGAGGAGGAGAATTTGAAATGAAAAGTGTTTATTGCTTAAATCCAATTTCTAATGCCGGAATGAGCCGTTTTGATGATACATACTGCATCGCTGATTCGATTGAAAATGCTGATGCTGTGCTTCTTCGCAGTGCTTCTATGCATGAAATGACACTTCCTGATTCTCTTCTTGCAATTGGACGTGCCGGTGCCGGTGTGAATAATATTCCGCTTGATTCCTGCGCAAAAAAAGGTATTGTTGTTTTTAATACACCAGGTGCAAATGCAAATGGTGTAAAGGAACTCGTTATTGCAGGACTCATGCTTGCTTCACGTGATATTGCAGGCGGCTGTCACTGGGTACGTGAAAATAAGGATGACCCAAATATTGCAAAGACAGCTGAGAAGGCAAAGAAGGCTTTTGCTGGAAATGAAATTAAGGGAAAGAAGCTTGGCGTAATCGGACTTGGTGCAATCGGTGTTCTTGTTGCAAATGCTGCAAGTGAGCTTGGAATGGAGGTTTTTGGCTGCGATCCTTATTTAAGCATCCAGAATGCAGTTCGTCTCTCTCACCACATTACAATCGTAAAGGATAATGATGAAATCTATAATCAGTGTGATTACATCACCATCCATGTTCCTGCACTTGACTCTACAAAGGGTATGCTGAATAAGCGTGCTTTTGATCAAATGAAGGATGGTGTCAAGATCTTAAATTTTGCAAGAGATATTCTTGTAAATGATGCTGACATGGCTGATGCTCTTGCAAGCGGCAAGGTTTCTCGCTATGTTACAGACTTCCCGAATCCAGCTGTTGTAAATATGCCTGGTGCTCTTGTACTTCCTCATCTTGGTGCTTCAACTGAGGAATCTGAGGAAAACTGTGCTGTTATGGCTGTCAACCAGATTATGGATTATCTTGAAAATGGAAATATTGAAAACTCTGTCAACTACCCATCCTGCAGCCTTGGCTATCGCAAAAAGGCATCACGTATCTGTGTATGCCACTACAACAGACCAAATGTTATCAGTCAGCTGACTTCTCTTTTTGGTGAAGCTGGTGTTAACATCAGTGATATGGTTTCAAAAAGCCGCGGCGAATATGCATATGCAATGTTTGATGTAGAAGCGCCTGTAAGTGATGAATTTGAGAAAAAGTTAGAGGCAATGGAAAATATTATTCGTATACGAATCTTATAATGAAAAAAAGCAGCGATCAATCCGGTCGCTGCTTTTTTATTTACAAAATTTCATCAATTTCAGCCTGTGTCATAGGCTTAATATGTGCCAGTGTATTTCTTGCATTTCTAAGCCTTGCAATCATTTTCCCATCTTCGAAAGCGACAACTAATCTCCCTAATGATACCAGATGAGACAAGACACCAATTTCCACATCCTCGGCATCAAAAAACATTTCGCCGTATGCACCAGTGATTGGAAGAAGTGCTTCAATTCCTTTTCTGTAGCGCTCTACGATAATGCTTCGCTGCTTTTCTATAATAGGAAATACTACCTTAATCTGTGCTTCCCACATTCGTTCTGCAATCTGCTTTTCGCTTATGTCAGGCCAAAAGGCCGTTCCATCGCTTCTAAATGTTTCTTTTTTTATTGACGCAATTGTCTTTACAGGATCCTCTAAAAATGTACGCCCTCTCTTGATACATGCGCAGGCAAGCTCTGCATCATCTGGCACAACTGATGAGACAGCTTCTGCCAGATACTGGCGAAAACCTTCTGTCTGCTTTTGCGTGGATGCCGCAAGCATCGCAAAAAGATATGTGTCATAATGTGCTATCTCTTTCTCATAAACAAGTCTTTTGATGCTTCCGCGTTCACGAATTGATACATCTTCTCTTGTTTCAATCAAAAATATGCAGCCCTTTTTCCCTTTGCCAAGCGCCTTGCTGTAGCCTTCCAGAAAAGTGTACCACTTCTTCGCCTGCGCTGCATCTGCCTGCGTTACCCAGAGGATATAATGGTTCATTATTAACTCTTCGCTTTTTGCAAGAAACTGCGCATATCCTATTCCTGGCCTATACTGCGCCCTTTTCTCCTGACGGCAATATTGATAAAACAGATATTCCCCCGGATCTTTGCCGCTATCCATAATAATTTTCAGGGAACGGTCTGAGTTTTGCCTTTCAATTTTCGATATGACCAGATCGCTCATTGTCTCATACCACGGGACAAACTGCGGAAGCTGTAAAAACAGATGGCTGCCTGACTGAACGGCTTCCACAATCTGATCAATGAAATGTGATGTATTTGTTATATTTTCCCACCATAGTCTATCCATTGTTTCACCCCGTTATTGATTCTCCATGTATTCAAGCAAACGGCTGTCAATTTCATCTGATGTTCCCATCATCTGGAAGAAGCTGTATCGTGAGAACAGATACTTTTCGTTTACTGTATGACGCAAAATGTTAAGCTCAAGAAGCTCCTGCATCAGTCCATTAATGACTTGTGTTTTCTGAACGGCAACCTGATTGATGCCTACGCCAATTGCCGCCTCTTTGATATCCTCTGCTGAAAAGCCCTCGCTGTCAGCTGCTGAGTTTGCATTTTGGTGATACAGATATGCCATCAAAAGTGCAATGATATAGTACATGTTATCTTCGTCAAGCTTAAGCGTGATCTCAAACTTTTCACGGATCTGATTCATAAAGGATGGATCTGAGAGCACCTTTTTAATATGCTTTTGTGTAACCTCATAGGCTGGTGTATTGCCTTCATCATATCCGGCATAATCGTCCTTTTTCATTGCCTCAATTAAATTCGCACAATAAAGCTGAATCAGACCTGGAAAATAATTGGTGCTTGCTAAAATAAGTGATATCAGCGCCTGACGCTCCTTTGGAAAACGAAATCCCAGACAGTAAAGCGGCTCCTCAAGAAGCTGTCTTGCATCCTTTGTGTGAAATGGTCTAATCGTAATCGAGCTTAAATGCGTAATCACACTATTATTAGACAATGCTGCATCGCGCTTAAAACGCACAATATTATGAAGACCTGCAATAACAAACTTAAAGCGGTCCATTCCAATATTTTGAATCTCTTTTAGAGCATCAAACGGTTTGAAATTTACTTCTGTACAGCTCTCGATAAATGTGTCTGCCTCATCTAACAAAAGTAACAGATAAGGAATACGTTCCTCTTTATCGTCAAGCAGCCTTTTTTTGATTGCCCTTGCTAGTACATCCCAGTCTGTCGTATCAATTTCTTCTTTTAGAACACCAGCATCATACAGCTCACAGCAAATCTTTTTAGCTGCTCGTTCATAATCCATGCCCTTGATTTCAATGTAAACTGCACGGTTATTATTTTCATCAAAATCAATATCCATTTTTGCCTTTTTTAAAAGTGCCGACTTTCCAAGCTGACGTCCTCCATAAACGATATTGACACCGGAAGGTGATTCGATTTTTTCAAGCTCTTCCTGTCTTCCGATAAATATCTCCGGAGGCATTACCTTTGAAGAATCCCACACATACGGCTGACAATATGAAAATGGCATCATAACAGACATCAATATCTGATTGATAAACTGCACACTGTAATTGTTTACTAAGAACATTAATAATACGCGGTCAATGACTGCAAAGACTTTATCACTAAAGCTTGCCTTTATCTTTTTTGCAAATAATCTTCTGTCTGGAAGTGACAGCGCATAATCAAGAAGAACTAGTGTATTTTTGCTGTTTCCGATATTTTTTAATTCTTCAATCAGACGGTCTGCATCATACTTTCCAAACAGGCAGGCAACGCGAAAGCCCTCTGTCTGCGCCTTTGATCCAAATACCGCAATTGGATGCTTATAGTTTTTTTTTCTTCCTACTACAGCAGGAATCGTAACCATATAGTTTTCAATTCTTCCAAGCTTTGCCTGCTCCTTTACCTGTGCGTCTAAAAAGCCAAGCGCCTCAAGAAGAGCTGTCAGCTTATACTGTCCCAAAGCCTGTCCGTTATTCATCCAGTTGTCAATAAGGCGCTTTGCCCACTTTTCGTCCTTGTTATGAATCCGCACAACTGCCAGATCACTAAGACTCTTGCTGCTGTTAGCAACTGCCTTATAATTATAGTCATACTCTTCAATAAACTTTGCCAGATAATCAGTGCCTCGAATTTCCCGCTCCTCATCTGTCTCTTCACTATTAATTTTTGACAAAAGATCCTCTGCCACTGTATAGTTTTGACATTCGATCATGCTTTTTATTGCGGCAATGCGCTTTTTGCGGCACTCATCTAACGTGTCGTTATTCTCGATTCCTTCCACCTCGCGAAGAAGTGCCTCTCCGCGCACCTTTGCGTCCTCGTGAAGTTTTTTCTCGTACTCCTCCAGGATTCGTTTGAAGAAGCCATAATTTTTCGTCTCATCAGCATAAGCAAACCACTCATTTGCGATCTTCTGAATTTTTTCTTTCTTATTTTCCTTTGTCTCTTCAATCTGTCCATAGCTTTGCGCCAACTCCAGATTTTCAATAAAGTTATTAAGACGGATTTGAGCATCCTTTCCAGCCTGCTCCTTAGATGACTGAATATTGTATTCTTCTGTTGCATTTCTATTTTTTTGCATATAATCTAAAATCTGTTCTGCTGCTCCGTAGTCATCTCCATATTCCTTGAAAATATGCTCAAGCTTTTCCTCAAAACTTAACAGCTCAAGCTTAGAATGACGCAAAATACGACCCGGAAGTGACAATTTCTCAAAATCAGCAAAATTTCCCCGCTTATCTGGGAAATATTCTTCGTCTAAAAGTACCTCGCTTCCTCTTAAAAAATCTATGTAAAAATATTTGTGAGACTCTTCCTTGTATCTGCCATCCAATCTTGCCAGAAGCTCTTTTATTGTCTGCGCTAGCACAGCTTTTCCTGCCTGCACATAAATATCTTCTGCTGTTTCCTTCTTTTGAACGATTTTTTCAGCAGCTTTTAATTCTGCCCTAAGATCACTTTTTATCTCACGGTAGCGCTTTTCACCTGTATCATTTTCAGAACGGCTGCGTCCAGATGCCAGATCAATCCACTCACATGTAATCCCAATAACCTTTTCCATAGCATTTGTCAGGTTATTTCTAAGGTCGCTCATAAGATTGCTAGTCTTAAATTTGGTTCCACCATTCGTCTTTGATTTATCCCAACAGTCATTAATATAGTTTCCTAACTTTTCACGGTTAAGATTTGAATATTCGGCTGTACAGCCATCACTAATAAAATTAATAAGCAAATTTACACGAAACAGACTCGCATACTCGTATTCGCCATTCATGATTGCCTGAAGATATGATGCCATCTCACCATCCTCAGCAAAAACTAATTTCCATGTATCAACAAAGCGCTTTACGTTCTTATGGTTTTTAGGCTGACCTAACACGTATGTTTCATAATATCCCTTTGCACGCACTGCCAGATTTTCCAGTCGGTGTTCAATTTTCATCTGATCCCTTAGGCGATAATCGGCGTAGCAATCAATTCCCTTATGGAATTTTCCCTTAAACTGCACCATGCGATATGCTGCGCTCATCAGCTCAGGATAAGCCTGTGTCATAGGAATACTCTTCATGTTCTCATATAATGCCTTCATTTCATAATCATATTCAATATGGTTCATAAAAAAATTGCGAAGGCAGGTAGACAGCATAAGATAATTTGTCAATATATCCTCATTCTGCGGATACATTGCAAAGATTTTATGAGAATCATAGGAGCATCTCATTTTAGGATCATTGACTGCGTAAGCTAACTGCTCATACAGCATTTTATATTGTTCATTTGTATCCTTTACAGCATCGAGATAAGCTGTAGCACAGTAAGTTTTTTCTTCCACAATCATCATGCAGGCATTTTGTATTTCATCTTTTGAAGAGTCTGCTGACTGATCTGGTAATTGATCTTCAAATTGACTTTCTGGCTGACACTCTAACTGATCTTCTGACTGGCTTTCTAGCTTACTTTTCAGCTCACCTTCTAACTGATCATCTGATTTATTCTCTGCTTTGTTTTCTACTTTACTCTCTGCCTTACTTTCTGCTTTGTTTTCTACTTTACTCTCTAATTTTACTGATTGATTTTCCTTCTTTTCTAACAGCTTCTTTGGAGAAAACGGATCATTTGACACATACTCAAAATATTCGTTTTTTAGCAAATCGTAGCAGATTACACACTTTGGATCAAATGTCATTTCTTTTACTACATAATCGGCATTGCAAACTGCATAATCCCTGTTTAGTCCCGCAACAATAACGTAATCAGTGCCATAATTTACGCTCTCTCGAATATTTTCAAGAAGAATCTCTTCATCCTTACTTCCCTTTAAGCTCCAGAAAATACCAATCATAATTATTGAAGATGCATCATTTAATACAGCCACAAAGCACTCATCAAAAACTGCTTCCTTCATTGATGTATTTGGCTGAATAATCTCATAAAATGTATTCAGCAAACGCAGATAAGCAATCCTTGCAAACGCTGCATTGACAGATTCCTCATCCACATCAAGATTCATTTCATTTTTTGCCTGATTATCATAAACAATACCTTTTATTTTTAAATAATTGCGTGCTTCTCTTGACTGCATTGCTTTCCATGCCTTTGCTGAAAGGGAATAAAAAGAATCCAATCCAGGAATTTTATAAATTCTGATATATCCTTTTTCAAATAAGTAGCGAAATGACATTTCGAGTGTGATCATGGATTTCTTCGTTGCGAGTGCCAGAAACTGAATGGAAAGCACACCAAACGTATCAAGACATGTTAAAACCAATCCATTTTCCGTTGCAAACTTTGCACGAATTTCGTTTAAAAAGCTCTTTGTTCCAACTTTTTTCTCTTCTTTTCCTTTTTCAATCTCAAGTGTATAGCAAGCCACATCCTCATCACGAATAAATGGAAGCTGCTTTGCTGCCGCAATCTCTGATAGAAGCTGCGCATCTTCAACTGCTTCGTTATCTTTCGCAGGCTCCTCGTTGCTTTCTTCCACTACAATGTCAGTCTGATCGCTTTCATTTGATGCTTCTTTAATCGTTCTTGCCACAAATGCCTTTCCAAGCAGCTGATTATCAAATACAGACGACAGTTCCAGAATATATGCTATAACTTTGGCGCTGTCTGTCTCATCAAGTGCCTGCATGAATGTACTGTAAGCATCTAATTTTTTCTCTATCTTTTCATCTGACGGTGCTTTTTCATATGCATCCAATAATTCCTTAAGATCATTCTTATATGACGAAATATGCTCATTTGTATCTGGATCTAGCGACTGCAGGGACTTAAAACGCTTATACGCAAGCCTTCTCTCCTCTTTCTCAATCAGCTGCAGCTGTTCTGTTAAAACATTCTTTGCCTCTGACATAGAAGATTCCATAAGATTTTTTATCCCTGTCTCGCCACAAATATCTGTATAATTTTTTGTCTCTTCCCGCAATTCTTTTAATTTATTCTCAAGTTTTGACGCGATTTCATCTGAAAGTAATTTTTGCTGTTTAATTGACTTTGCTGCTTCGTCCATATCCTGCTGTACTTCTGTCATACAGCATAACAAACGCTCTGCACATGCCAACAGATTTTTGATTTGATTTTTCTGTTCTTTTTGAGTCATTCGCACATCCTCCTTTAAAATATCGTGTGGTTTTTGTTCAAATCGCCACCATCATATGACTATTTTACCACAGGATTCATGCAAAATCTACTTTTTTGCAGGGTTTAAACCAAAAAATTTGCCTGCCTAATCTCTTTTGATGCACATCAGCTTTTCTCATCATATATTAAAATATCATCAACCTTTTTTCTTTGCCCTTGCTGCTTTTAGTATATCAGTAAGATTATCTCCATTGAGAACATCTGGATAGTTATCCTCGAATTCTATTAGGATATCTTTGTTCGTCTTTTCATCTTCTCTAACTTTTGCATACAGTTGTGTCAAATCAGGATTTTGATATACTGTCTCAATAAAAGTTCGAGATTCTTCAGATAACTTATCATATCCGCCATAAAGTTTTTCTGCTGCTTTTTTTATATCTTCAAGGCAAATCTGTTGTTGTGATTTTTCTTGTTCCAACAAAATTCCAACAACATCTGACAAATCGTTCTTATACTGTCTTCCAGCCATCAATTTCATGACAACCAAATATTCAGCTGAAACCGTTCGTATTCTTAAAACATTTGAAAATGTCTTATAATATTTAGAGTATTGAATTAACTTTGGCGTATAGGATGTTGTTTTCATGAAGTCTGTATTTAGCCAGCCATTTGGAAGCCCCATGCGATCACCAACACTATTAATTGCATCCTTCATCGACGATGATGCTTGAATAATCGCATCCATATCATATGTCATCTCGCGGAATCCGTAATTAATTAGTACTGATGCCCCACCGATCAAAATAATCTCAGCTGGCATTTTGTTGCCATTTATCTTACGAAATTCTTTTGCTAGTTCTTTTAAATAGCTATCCAAGTTTTCCTTTGTAAAAAAAACTTCAGGCAAGATTTCTCACCTCACTTTCTACAATATTAAATCTCATAAACTCTGGAATTGCATTCTTTATAGCCTCAATTTTAACCTCATCACTATGCATGACTGCAGCCTGAATTAGCACACTTGATGGATATAAAATTGTCGCAAGCTTATGTTTTCGAATATCATTGTAATTCGTACATATTGGCAAATCATTGATTTTAGAGAGATAATCAACCATTCCCAGTAAATATAGTGATTCTGGATACCATGCTTTTTCATATAAATTTCGAATTGTATTCTTTTCAAGTGTATCAATGATAAAATCAATATCTCCCATATCTTTTACATGATGGCATGTGTTGCTCTTGAATGTTTCAAATGAACTGCGATATTCTTGATTTTTATCATTTTCCTTTGCTTGCTCATCTGCTTCTAACAACAAATCCACCGTGACATTTAATGTTTTTGCAATTCTGTATAGGGTTCCAGCAGCACATTTTTTCATTGTCGTCTTTCGGCTACAGATATCAGATATTGTTGCCTGTGCGACTCCGCTTTCCTTACTTAACTTATATTGACTCATTTTTGCATCACGAAGAAGATCATCAATAATCATAGGTTCTGTTCCCCTTTCGTCTTTGTTATCTATAGTATATCGGTATCCCGAAGTATTGTCAAGCAAAAAAGGCAGCTTACCTTTTCGGATAAGCTGCCAATGCATTTATTTTTTTTCTTGTTCTGTACTGTCTTCGTCTTTCTCATGGAGGAGCACCACATGAATCTCTTCTGCTTTCTGTCCCTCGGTTTGTGTCACTTCAATATGAAGCTTCTGCGGCTTGTTGTTTTGATTTTCTTTATCCTTTTCTGAATCTTCTTCCTCTGAAACAGGATTTTCAAAATCAAATGAATCGCCTACTTCCGGAATCTTTCCAATCTGCTCGGTAATCCATCCGTTGATAGTAGAAGCTTCTGTCTCGGTGTTGATGGAAAACTGCTCAAAGAAATCGTCTAAATCCATGTCCTCTGGAACGATGAAGCTTCCATCATCTAACTTTTTGATGCCAGCCTCTACCTCATCATGCTCATCCCAGATATCACCTACAAGTTCCTCTAAGATATTCTCCATGGTAACAATACCCTCTGTACCACCAAACTCATCCACAACAACAGCGATATGAAGTTTTGTCTGCTGGAACTTCTTTAAAAGCTCGGAGATCTTGACTGTAGGCGGAATGAACTCAGCCGGCTTCATGATCGTCTCGATTGACTTTGTAGTTCCTGCCACATAGTTATGGAAATCTTTCTCGTACAGGATACCGATAATATCATCAATCGTATCTTTGTATACAGGGATTCGGGAATAACCAGATGTCTTAAATACATCCGCAATTTCTTCGTTTGGCGTTGTGATATCAACTGCTGTAACATCAACACGCGGTGTAATGATGTCGCCTGCCTGAAGATCATTGAACTCGATTACGTTGTGAATCAGCTCACTCTCATTACTGTCAAGTCCACCGACCTGCTCAGCCTCATCTACTATTGTAAGAAGCTCATTCTCGGTGATTCCATTCGTTGTGCCGCTTACCTTCAAAAGCTTTCCTACACTGCTCTTTAACTTGATCAGAAGGAAATTCACCGGCTTTAAAACAGTAATTAGAATATTAATAATTGGAGCAACAGTTATTGCAAATTTTTCTGGACATTCCTTTGCCAGACTCTTTGGCGTGATTTCACCAAAAACTAAAGTAATCACTGTCATAAAGATAGTTGATACAGTAGCTCCATTTGATCCGAGCCATCCTACAAAGAGAAGTGTTCCAATTGTTGTTGCTGCAATATTTACAACGTTATTTCCTACAAGTGTACTTGAAATCAATTCATCATAATTCTCTGCAAGCTTGTATGCTAGCTTTGCTTTTTTATTGCCTTCTGCTGCCATATTTTTTAATCTCGGCTTATTCAGCGAGGAAAAGGCCGTCTCCGTTGCAGAAAAAAAGGCAGAACCCATCATTAATAATATTAAAGCGACCACCAGGGTCATACTGTGACTATCCATAAAGGATACTATGCACCTCCATACTTAATTAATTAAACTAATGTCAGGATCACAACTAGCTGACCCTGACATCGTATTTTACAAAAACTCAGGTAACTATTTACTTCAAAATCAATCCTTGAAGTTAAAATATGCCTTTGCATTGTTGTAGCTGATACCCTCGATAATGTTCTTTAATGCCTTCTTATCGTATGGATACTCGCCGTTCTCTACCCAGCCTCCTACTAACTCACACAGGATACGGCGGAAATACTCGTGTCTTGTGTAGGATAAGAAGCTTCTGGAGTCAGTCAGCATACCAACAAAGTTTCCGAGCAGACCAAGATTTCCAAGGCTTACCATCTGGTTGATCATACCTGACTTGTTGTCATTGAACCACCATGCAGAACCGTGCTGGATCTTGCCTACTGCCTCGCTGTCCTGGAAACAGCCCATAATGGTACCGATGATCTCGTTGTCAGCTGGATTTAATGAATACAGAATTGTCTTTGGCAGCTCGTTTGTAGTGCTGAGTGCATTTAAGAAATCAGCTAACTGTGCTGCCGTTGCATCGTTATTGATGGAATCGTATCCTGTATCTGGTCCTAACTGATTATAACGGAAGGTATTGTTGTCGCGCTTGCAGCCATAATGCATCTGCATTACCCATCCACGGCGATGATACTCTCTTCCTACATGAATCATAAATGCAGTCTTATACTGGTCAACTTCAAGCTGAGTCAGCTTTTCACCGCGAACCTTCTTCTGGAAGATTGCCTCAACTGCTTCTTCACTTGCCGGCTGATATACAACATAGTTTAAACCATGATCAGATACACAGCACTTCATGGAATCAAAAAATTCCATACGGTTGTCGATTGCTGCAAGCAGACTCTTTACACTGTCTACCTTGATTCCAGATACACAAGCTAACTTCTGTACATACTCTAAGAAATCTGGCTTCTCAATGTTCATTGCCTTATCTGGTCTCCATGCCGGATATACCTTGAAATCTACAGTCTCATCTGCAGCGATCTTCTTATGCCACTCAAGGCTGTCAATCGGATCATCAGTGGTGCAGATTACCTTTACGTTAGACTTACGGATGATATTTCTAACAGTCATAGAATCCTCAGCAAGCTTTGCGTTGCAGATATTCCATACCTCTTCTGCAGTATCACCATTTAATACACCGTGATAATCGAAATATCTCTGCAGCTCTAAGTGACTCCAGTGATACAGCGGATTGCCGATTGCCTTCTCAAGAGTCTCTGCCCACTTCTGGAACTTCTCTCTGTCAGTTGCATCTCCTGTGATGTACTTCTCATCGATGCCGTTAGAACGCATCTGACGCCACTTGTAGTGATCACCGCCAAGCCATACCTGAGTGATATTCTCAAACTTGCGATCCTCATAGATTTCCTTCGGGTTGATATGGCAGTGATAGTCAATGATCGGCATATTTTCTGCGTAATCATGGAACAGCTCTTTTGCTGTGTCAGTTGTCAGAAGGAAATTTTTTCCCATAAATGTTTTCATAATAATATCCTATCCTTTCTTAGTCTTAAAAATCATGTTTTTACGGGTCTCAAGGTCACAAACTTCTTCGTGCAAGCCCGATCAGCTTGTGACTTTTCGACCCTAGTATCACAACGTAACACCCTGCTTGAAGATTGCCATATCGTGGAAGCCAGCTTCCTCAGCCTTAACCTTCTTTCCAGAAGCAACTGCGAGCACATACTCAAACAGCTCCTTAGAAAGCATTTCCATTGGCATATCCTCTACAAGACGTCCTGCATTAAAGTCGATCCAGTTATCCTTATGACCTGCAAGCTTGGAGTTACTGGAAATCTTTACTGTCGGAACTGGTGATGCAAATGGAGTTCCTCTTCCTGTTGTGAATAAAACGATATGAGCACCTGAAAGTGCCAGTGCAGTTGCCGCAACAAGGTCATTGCCCGGTGCACTTAATAAGTTAAGTCCCTTTGTGTGAACTGGCTCTGTATACTCTAATACACCCTTTACAAGTGCGCTTCCAGACTTTTGTGTACAGCCTAAAGACTTATCCTCAAGTGTGGAGATTCCGCCCTTTTTGTTTCCAGGAGACGGATTCTCATATATGGTCTGGTTGTGGCTTGTGAAGTAGTTCTTAAAGTTGTTTATCAGATCTACTGTCTTATTAAAGAGCTCCTCATTTGCACAGCGGTTCATAAGAAGTGTCTCTGCTCCGAACATTTCAGGAACCTCTGTCAGAATCGTGGTGCCGCCCTTTGAGATCAAAAGATCTGAAAATGCGCCGACAGTCGGGTTTGCAGTTATACCTGAAAGACCATCAGAGCCACCGCACTTCATACCAATAATCAGCTCGGAAGCATCAATTGGCTCACGTTTGAAGGTTCCTGCATAATCTGCTAACTCCTTTAACAGCTCCATTGCTGCTGCCTGCTCATCCTCAACATCCTGACACTGTAAAAACTTCACACGATTCTTATCGTACTCACCAATGTAATCCATCAGAACCGGAATATTGCTGTTCTCACAGCCAAGGCCAAGTACAAGCACACCGCCGGCGTTTGGATGATGAATTAAATCTGCAAGTGCCTTTCTGGTGTTCTCCTGATCGCCGCCCATCTGAGAGCAGCCATAAGGATGTGGGAATGCAACTATGTCCTCTACTGTTCCAACTGCCAGACTCTTTGCCTGCTTCTCCAGTGCAGATGCAATGGAGTTTACACAGCCAACTGTAGGAATAATCCAGATCTCATTTCTTACACCAACACGTCCATCCTCACGGCGATATCCCATAAAATGTGCGTGCTCTGTCGGCTCTAACTCACTTCCTGACGGATTATACTCATAATCAAGCACATCACCAAGACCTGTCTTTACATTGTGAACATGCACCCAAGAACCTGCCTTGATGTCCTGCTTTGCCACACCAATCGGGAAACCATACTTGATGACCTTTTCACCTTCTTTGATATCAGCAAGTGCAATCTTATGACCCTGCGGGATATCCTCTAGTGTGGTCACGGTCGTGCCTGCGTTTATCTGTGTACCAGCTGCAATAGGAGCCAGTGCAACACAGACATTATCCTGTGGATTAATCTGAATGTAAGTTTTCATAAATTCTATATGCCTTTCTGTTCGCATTCTGACGTTTTGCGCCGCTTTACGGCATACAGCCGAACCATAAATTGGTCCGGCTGCTTTGTGATTATTTATTTAATACTAAATCGTAAGCTGCCTTCATGCCATCCTTCTCGATTACATCGTAGTACTTCTGTACCATCGGAATCATCTCGGTCAGATCTGCATGCCAGTAGTCCTCTCTCTTCATGATATCCTCTACGCTTGCAGTCTTCATAAACTCCATGATCTCTGCACCATCGTTTGCCTTATCGGTACGATAGAATGCGATCAATGCTGCCATAGACATTACAAGACCTTCCGGATATTTTCCAAACTTCTCTTTATGCTCAAGAATGGTTGGAAGTACACGAACCTGGAACTTACTTACAGAATTCAGTGCGATAGACAGTAACATGTGACGGATGAACGGATTTGCGAAACGCTCTAAAACAGCCTTTCCGAAATTGATATCGGTCTGAGTGTTTCCAAGAGTCGGAACGATCTCCTCGAAGATGCAGTGCTTTAAGTAGCTGCTTACTGTCTCATCCTTTAAGCACTCGCCTACTGTCTCAAGGCCATACAGGTAAGCGCCAAGTACCATAGATGTATGTCCGCCGTTTAAGATACGAACCTTTCTCTTCTTATATGGTGCAACGTCATCAGTCCATACGATGTTATAGCCAGCCTTGTTAAATGGCAGCTCGTCCTCGTGATGACCCTGAATTACCCACAGATGGAAGATCTCAGCAGTATCAATCAGGTTATCGGTGTAGCCTAACTCCTTGCAGATATCAGCAGCCTCTGCTCTTGGATAACCAGTAACGATACGGTCAACTAAGGTGTTGCAGAAATCGTTTTCGGACAACAGCCAGTTTTTAAACTCATCTCCTAACTCCCACAGATCTGCATACTTTAATACACACTCCTTTAAGGTGTCTGCATTGTGATCGATCAGCTCACATGGAAGAAGAATGAATCCCTTTAAGCCTGTCTGGAATCTCTTGTATAAGAACTGGGTCAGCTTTGCAGGATATGACTTAGCCGGCTTGTCATCTAACTTCTCAGTTCCAAGATACTCAATACCAGCCTCAGTGGTGTTAGATACGATTACACGAAGATCTGGGTTCTCAGCCAATGCCATGTATGCATCAAAATCCTCATATGGATTGATACCTCTCGAGATAACATCAACATGAGTATGCTCGATAACTTCCTCACCGTTCTGAAGTCCTCTTAAGTACAGATTATATTCGCAATTCTGATCGTTAAGCATATTTACCATACCCTTATCGATTGGCTGAATTACAACAACCTTTCCTTCATACACCCCGGCATCATTCAGCTTCTTGAAGAAGTAATCAACAAAACCGCGTAAAAATCCACCTTCACCAAACTGCATCACTGTTTCTTTCATTATTATAATTTCCTCCGTTTCTGCTGCAGGGCAGCAAGTTGTGACAAAAATTTGCCGATATTAAGCCTAAAGTTGCAGCCCATCCCAACGGCGCGGTATTCCCGGACAATGCTCGCTTTTTTTGGCAGCTCTTACTTCTACAAAGCAACCACACACACGGCACATACCACCAATCAACTTTTCGCACTCCTTGCATAATTCAAGACGTGCATCGTACTCCCCTTTTGAGCACCGAAGTTTAGGAGGAATCGCGTCAATCGTTCGCTGTATCCTGTGATACATATCTTCATTTGCCATTTCTCGAAGCAGGCATTTTTTGCATCGGATATCCATCGTTCTTCCCCCTATTCTGACCGGTCTTTCGACTCCATACTTATTATTATCATAACAAAAAAGGTGATGTTGTGCAAGCCTTTTTCACAATGTACGTAAATTCATACAAAAAGTAGGCCTGTCAATGTAGCACAACTGCTAAAAAATGTATTTTCCTATCCTTTTTGTTTGAATAAACGGTTTATTTTTCTAGCAAATTCATAATTTCGTTTTTATTAAACTGAGTGCTGCTGATACCCTCGCCAGAAAGAACCTCCTCAGCCAGATCTTCTTTTACCTGCTGAAGTTCACAAATTTTTTGCTCAATTGTTTCCTCTGCTATCAGCTGATAGACATTAATTGCATGTTTTTGTCCAATTCGATGTGCACGATCAGTCGCCTGATTCTGAGCTGCCTTATTCCACCATGGATCATAATGAATTACAATATCTGCTGCAGTCAGATTTAGTCCGGTACCTCCAGCTTTTAATGAAATACAAAACACTGATACTTGATTTTGTGGATTTTGGAATTGCTCCACCATCTCCATGCGCGCCTCTTTTTTTACGCTTCCATCAATGCGATAATAATCTATTTTTGCTTTTTTTAATTCCTCGCCAATAAGATCCAGCATGGACGTAAATTGAGAGAATAGCAGAATCTTATGACCTCCGGCAATAGCCTGTGTAATAAGTTCAATACATGTTTCAAGCTTTGCATTTTCACCCTTATAATTTTCCAAAAGAAGCTCTGGTCCGCAGCAAAGCTGACGAAGCTTTGTCAACTCAGCAAGAATCTGAAGCTTATTCTGTGCAAAATCCTCATCGTTTTGATCCTCAAGAAACATTTTCAATCTCTGTGAATGTGCCTGATAAAGCTTTTTTTGTTCACCTGAAAGTGCAACCGTGACGATCTCCTCCTGTTTTTCCGGAAGCTCCTTTAATACATCCTTTTTCAGTCGGCGAAGGATAAATGGATGTATCATAGCGCGAAGACGCGTCATCGCATCTTCATCCTTGTCAGAAACAATTGGCGTCTCTATTTCACTTCTAAAACGCGTGTATCCATACAAAAATCCAGGCATCAGATAGTCAAAGATACTCCAAAGCTCACTTAGGCGGTTTTCCATCGGTGTACCTGTAAGTGCCATGCGAAAACTGCTGTTTACAAGACGCACTGATTTTGCTGCGTGTGTTGTCTGATTCTTAATATACTGTGCCTCATCAATAATCTCATTTGCAAATACAATATCCTGATACAGCTCGATATCGCGTTTTAACAGATCATATGATGTAATCCACACATCTACATTGCTTGTCTGATTTTTAATAAGCTCCTTTCTCTCATGTGCAGTTCCTGCCATCACGCATACTGACAGCTGCGGTGTAAAGCGCTCGACTTCCTTTTTCCAGTTATAAACAAGTGAGGCTGGAGCAACTATTAATGTGCGAAGCTCGTCTCCCACTTTTCCCTGTTCCTTTTCTGATAAAAGAAATGCCAATATCTGAAGAGTCTTTCCAAGACCCATATCATCTGCTAAAATACCGCCAAAGCCATTTTCTTTTAATGTCTTAATCCAGTAAAAGCCGTCTCGCTGATATTCTCGAAGTACTGCTTCAAGTGACTGCGGTACTTCATAATCACCGTTTTCATAGCTTCTCATCTTTCCAATTAGCTTTCGATATTCACGATTTTTCTTAAGTTCAACTGACTCTTTTTCTGCAAGCAGTTCATCAAGATAAAGTGCCCTAAAAAGCGGCATCTTGATCGTATCAGGATTTTTTTTATCGGCATAATTTTTCATCACGTCTGAGATAGCAGACATTACCTGCTTTTGTTCTTCATTAAAGGTGATAAATGCGCCATTTTTCAAACGATGGTACTTCTTTTTTCTGTCATATGATGAGAAAATTTCAGCAAGCTCTTCCTTGTTAAACTGATTTGATGCCATCGACATCTCAAGAAGGCCGCTAGATACTGAAACTCCAACCTGAAAACTGGCTGACGGAACAACGCTAAGCTTCTTCATCGAATCTGTCACATAAATATCGCCATATTTTTGCAGCTTTGGAATCACCTGAGAAAGAAATGTGAAAATATCTCCCTCATCACCAGAATAGACTAGAAGGCTCTTTTCCTGATCGAACGCATTAAAGTACATCTGGATTATCTCTGCTAATCTATGCTCCTCTGTGAAGTTTCGCTTTTGGCTGTAACGCTCCTTTCCATAAACATGATACTTTTTCTCACCATAAATAGCTGCCACATCACATGTAATCATATTTTCCTGCGGAGAATCTAGGTACAAAGCAATTGTCGGCTTTGGAGGCAGATATTTATCAGGATCCATGCCAGTATAGGTGATTACTGCCGCGTCTTTAAGATTTGATAACACATCTCTTGTGACTGCTGGCAGATCCTTATCTGATATAAAAAGCTCTTTCTTACTCTGGCACAGTTCAAGAATCTTCTGTACAGCCATCTCTGGTTTTTTCATACGATATATGGTATCACCTGACAAGACATAGCTATACTCAAGACTCTCACATAAAATATGATATCGCTCAGCCCTCACAGTCGCTCCATATGTAAGTTTTGCAACTTTGATCTTAGGACTATAGAACTGCTCATCATAAAAAATATTTTTCTTTTCATCTGAAAGCAAATATACGCCATTTGCAGCAATAGTATCCATAAAGGAATCAATGCGGCTTCCAAAAATGGAAACAGATCTTGCCTGCTGACTAGCCGAAGCATAATAAGAATAATTTGTCCTTCCAGAAGCCTTTTCTGTTAAATATTCCTCTAAGAAAAACTGAATAATTTTACGCCCGTTTTCGTCAAACAGATTTTTATCCGGAATAAATTTTATATATTTTCCTAACTCAATTGTTTTTTTCTCTGTCCACTTATAAAAGAACTCATTCAGATCTCGTATTACATACGTTCTCGTCTCACCAACACGAAGCTCCAATAAAAGACCATCCTTGCATTCACCAATGCAGCATTTTGCCTGCATTGAAAGCGGCTGTTTTATATTCTGTTCAACTGGCAATGCCCGCTTTTTAAAGAAGTTCTCTTTTAGAATTTCCATCATTTCCTCATCGGTGCTTTTTAAAATACCCGGAATAAATGGATCTTCTACATTTGTTTTCTGAAGCATTAAAGGAAAAATCTCAGACTGCTTAACCACGTCTTGACCATATATCTCTACAATATACTGCATCACCACCGCTGCCACATGCTCACAGCAAAAATATTGTTTTTGAAAATGACCACACCTGCAAGCTGTCTTTACAAGCTCACCATTTTTCTCATCAAGCCAAACTACTGCATTGTAAATGCTTGTTCTCTGCATTTTTAAGCTCAGCTTTAAAAATCCATTTTCCTTTGTTTTCTCCAATGTCCTTTTGCTATCCTTCAATATATCGATCATTCCATCTGCCAAATCTTCTTTTTTGAAGTCCGCAAGTGCATTTTTTATATTATAACTCACTTTGTTATTCCTCCTGTAAGCCGCATAAACTCATTCTTCGTATGACCATAATACTCAGGACGCCGGATCGTTGCCTCTAGCTTTTCAAGTGCATCTCCTAAAATTTTCACACTGGCTGTTCCTTTTATAAAACAATGTCTGTAATTATATACCACCTTCCTTGGACTCTCACCATTAATACATTTCAGCATCATCTCTGTGACTAATTTATTTTCATCTTCAAAGCTCCTGCAGTTATCGACCAACACAGAAAAAAACATCTTATAACCAGGCAGAGAATAATCAATTCCATCAAACTGCAGTAATTTTATCTCCTCTCCACCTGGTATATAATAAGGAATCTCCTCAAAGTTCTTTTTCACCTGCTGTATGATCCAATCCTGGTCACTTGTAGGTTTAAAAAATACATTTGAGACACTTGACCACATATATCGCCATCGTCCTTCTTTTGCCCGTTCAGCAAACATATCCCAATATTGTTTTTTTGCCTCTTGCGCTATGATTTTTTTATAATTGGCATCAATTAACGCACTGTAGTGCCAATAACTGGCAAATCCGTATAGATTCACGCATGCAGCAATTACAGCCTGTACAACCTGAAAATTTCGAAGCGAACTTTTTTCTGGCTCTTTCATAAATTTGCCTGCTCCCATTGCAAGTTCAATACTCATATCAACTGTGATAGAACCGCTATAATCTACATCAATAGAAACCAATCCGTATTTCTCTAACGTTTTATATTCCAAACAATCTTCGATACTTCTTGAAACCGTTCCACCTGAAGCATACAGTTTTAAAAATACATCAAATTCAGTCAAACTAATCTGTTCAAAAATATGTAACATGACATCAGTTTTTTCTATATAATCCTGCAAGATTAGTTCAGCTCTTTTTTCCTTTTGAATATTGGTCGGATGGTTCATATCTAAATTTTTTTCAATTTCTTTTAGCTCATCTACCCTCATTTGCTTTAAACTGTCCAAACAACTTTTCATCTGCAAAAGTGTGGACGAATCAAGTTCAATACCTTTTTTACCAGATGCATGATTTTCTTTCGATACCCCAAACTCACTAAAAAGTAAATTAAGCTTTAAATTAACAGACTGTTTCTGAACCTGCAAATCCTGTAAGCTGTACCAGCTATTTGAATAGCGATTAAATTCTGCTACTTCTTTTCTCCCATTTCCAATATTTGTTCCCTGAAAACGCAGTAGTATTGGATATTGGACTGTTTTTTCGTCAGAAAGTCTGTTTTCTTTTGAAACAAGTTCAATACGCCACTCCCAGCATACTTTATCATTTTTTTTAACGATACATGACAACATTTTTTCTGAATCAGGCACAGACTCACTAAGCATAATTTCATCAACTTGTTGTGTTTTCTTTAATTGAACTCCATCTTTAAAAAATAAGGTGTCAACACCAAGTGTATCCATATCCGCACATACACAAATCACCCTATACAATTGCTGTAGGGTGATTTTTTCTGGTACCGCAATCTGCCTTATAACATGGGGATTTGAATATTGCAGCGTACATTTTAGTTCCATCTGATATCCTTTCTTTCGTTAACGATTTTTTTAAATTATTATAACATCAACCCTTTTGGTTGTCGATAGTCAAACTTGAATTAGCGTCCGCCATTGACTTTTCCTCCAAACTGCGCTACTATTTTGATGTTAATCATTTGAGAGGAGAAAATTTGTTATGCCTATTCGAATACCCGATTCGCTTCCAGCTCATGCCATACTGGAAGCTGAAAATATATTTGTTATGACGGAACACCGTGCGATGCATCAGGATATACGTCCGCTTAATGTTTTGATTTTGAATCTGATGCCAACAAAAATTATTACTGAAACACAGCTTCTGCGTAAGCTCTCCAATACACCACTTCAGATATGTGTTGACTTTTTACAGACAGCAAGCTACACTTCCACACACACAGACCCTGAACATTTAAAACAGTTTTACTACACCTTTGACCAGATCAAGGATCGCCGTTATGACGGCATGATTATCACTGGTGCACCGCTTGACTATGTGCCATATGAAGAAACTGCCTACTGGGATGAGGTCTGCAAAATCATGGAATGGACAAAGACACACGTTCACTGTACATTCCATCTGTGTTGGGGAGCTTATGCCGGACTCTACTATCACTACGGCATTAAAAAATTTGATCTTGACAAGAAACTGTTTGGCATCTTTCCACATCAGATTTTAAAGAAGACATCACCGTTATTTCGCGGTTTTAATGATGAATTTCTTGCACCTCATTCCCGCGCAACAGATGTGAATGTTTCTGATGTAGCAGCCGTACCAGAGCTTGAGATAATGGCTCTTACAAAAGAAGGCAGTCTTGCCATTGCTAAGACAAAAGACAGCAGACAGTTCTTTGTCACCTGTCATGCCGAATATGATGCCAATACTCTTGCACTTGAGTATAATCGTGATATGGAAAAAGGTCTTACAAGCGTTGACCTTCCAATCAACTATTTTCCAGATGATGATCCGACAAAGGCACCAGTTGTCACCTGGCGCTCTACAGGACAGCTCTTATATTCTAATTGGCTAAATTTCTATGTTTACCAAAGCACTCCTTACGATATCAAAGACATCAAATAAAAAAACACAGGTACAAGACATCTGCCTTGTGCCTGTGCTTTTTTTTATTTAATTACTTTGCTCTTTGCCGCCTTTTTTTCAAATGCGTGCGTCCAATCTGAGAAAATTAAAAACAGTAAAAATACAATGCTGCTGCAGCTCCAGGTCAGCGGGTAAGCCCAGCTGATCATTGTAAATTTTGGTATAAACTCCAGTGCTGTTGTCACATAGACGATTCTAAGTCCACACCAGAAGGCGAGCATTGCTGCCATAGGAATGATTGATTTTCCACAGCCTCGAAGAACACCTGCTGCACAATGTGAGAAAGCAAGCAGGCAGAAAAACAGCGTTGTCACATGCGCATGCATTTCTCCATATGAAACGGATTGTTCCTCATCTACAAAGAAACGAAGAAGCGGCTCAATTCCAATATAGAAGCCAATTCCAATCAGCTCTGCCACAGCGACGCCCGTGATAATTCCAAATACAGCACCCTTCTTTGCACGGTTATACTCCTTCGCGCCAAGATTTTGGCTGATAAATGTAGGAAGTGCCATAGACATACAGGTAATTGGGAGAAATGCAAATCCCTCAAGCTTACTATATGCACCAACACCGGCCATTGCAAATGATCCAAATGAATTGATATTTTTCTGAATAACGATATTTCCAATACTGATAACAGAATTTTGAATACCTGTCGGAAGACCCTGTGTTATTACCTCATTCATCATAGGACCATTATAGTGAAGCTTTTTAAAATCAAGACGTGCAACTCCCTCCATTTTACACATACGATAAATGCACATTACTGCACTTACACCCTGCGCAATGATTGTTGCCGCTGCTGCGCCGCCTACACCCCAGTGGAACACAGCAACAAATAATAAATCAAGCACTACATTGATTACAGATGAAATAAACAGATAATACAGCGGATGAAGGCTATCACCAAGCGCTCTCATGATTGACATACCAATATTATACATGATAATAGTTGATACGCCTGCGAAATATACACGTAGATACAATAGTGATGCCGGAAGCACATTCTCTGGTGTCTGCATCAGACGAAGCAAAACTGGAATCAAAATAAGTCCTACAATTGTAGAAAGGGCTGATGCGATAAGTCCAAATAAAAAGTTTGTATGAATGGCAACTTCCACGCTTTTTTCATCACGTGCACCAAAATATTTTGAAATAACAACGCCGCCTCCAATGGCAATTCCATTGAAAAATCCAATAATTAAAAAGGTTAGACTTCCTGCTGAGCTGACTGCTGCAAATGAATCGTTATCTGCAAAATTTCCTACAACCCATGCATCTGCCACATTGTAAAACTGCTGCAATAGCTGGCCTAAAAATAATGGAATAGCAAATGATAAAATTCCCTTTGCTATTGAACCTTCTGTCAGCAAACCTGCATTTTTCTTTCCTTTCGCCGTTATTCCCATTTTTTATTTCCTCCCTGTTTTCCCCGACAATAGCGGTGTTTTATTTTATATTCTCGTCTGACAGTACTTCTTCTAATGCATCTATTAAACGATCATTTTCCTCTTGTTTTTTTACTGCAATACGATAATACCCTGATTCAAGTCCTTTATAATTACTGCAGTCCCGAATCAGCATTTTTTTCTTTAGCAGCATTTCATATAGATTCTTCTCTGAATAAAAAAGCAAATAATCTGCCTCCCCCTGCCACACAGTAAGACCGAGCAAACGAAGCTTTTCTGTAAGGTATTCCCTCTGTTTTTCTACATATTCTGATGTTTTCTGTACAAACTCATCTTCCTGTAGTGCCGCTGCTCCCGCATACTGTGCTAAGAGCGATACATTCCACTCTGGGAGCTGTCTTTTCAAACATTCTACCATTTTTTCAGATGCCGCCAGATAGCCTAGGCGCACACCCGGTATCCCGTATATCTTTGTAAATGCACGCACAACAATCAAATACTGTGAATGAATCGCAGTTTTTATAAGGCTTTCATTTTGACGCTTCGTAAATTCAATAAAACATTCGTCAATCACCAATGTAATTCTATGTTCACAGCAAAGAAAAACAATCTGTGAGATAATATCAAATGAAATACATACTCCTGTTGGATTATTTGGATTTGCAAGAAAAATCAAATCTGGCGCTTCGTGCGCTTTTATCTGTCTGATCAATTCCTGCACAAAATGCTCTGTCAGTTCAAAATTATCTTCTTTTTTCAGATAATAATAGCACACCTGACAGTCCTCACATGCTGCTGAGTGCTCATAGCCTGAAAAGGACGGTGCAAGCACAAGTACAGTCTTTGGCTTTCTTGCATGGATAATCGCCACAAAAAGCTCTGATGCACCATTTCCAAATAGAATACATTCCTGCGGCACATCAAGCTTTTTCGCCATTGCTTCACTAAGCTTTGAAACTTTTTCATCTGGATATTGAGTGCATAAAAAAATAGCATCGCCAAGTGCCTTTTTAACACCATCTGGCATGCCAAATGGATTTATGTTTACTGAAAAATCAAGCTCTACCTGATTACGATATACATCTCCGCCGTGTACGCTTTTTTCTGTATGCTTGTCCATTTTTGCCCCCTTTGATACCAGATTGTTATCCTATGAAATTTAGCAATATCATCAATATTACGCAGATTACCTCTCCAAGAACTGCAGCCGCATACATCAGATAATTGCACCGGCAGATATCCTCTGGCAAAACTGCCCTTTTATCATCACCGATATATGGCTTTTTAATGACTTTACTGCCATAAATGGTGTCACCTGCCAGACGAATGCCAAGTGCACCTGCGCATGCAGCTTCTGTATGTCCGGCATTTGGACTCGCATGCTTTTTTGCATCTCTTCTCCAGATATACCATGCATCTTTAGTATTATATACTGCTTTTTCTTTGCTGAAAATCCTAGTCACACTAAGAAAAGCGCTTCCTGCAATTAAAAGAAGTGCACTGATTCTTGCCGGAACCCAATTGATGACATCATCTAATTTTGCTGCTGCACGGCCAAAATACAGATAACGGCTGCTTTTATAGCCTACCATTGAATCCATCGTATTGACTGCTTTGTAAATCATGCCAAGCACTGGGCCGCCAAGTGCCGTGTAAAGCATAGGCGCAATCACACCATCAGATGTACTCTCTGCCACTGTCTCTACTGCAGCACGCGCCACACCTGCCTCATCTAAGACATTTGTATCTCGTCCTACAATCATGGAAACAGCATATCGTGCACCTAAAAGATCATTTTTTTTCAATGCGGTGTATACCTTTGTGCTCTCTTTTTGCAGACATCTTGCCGCTAAAATCTGATATGTCATAATTGCTTCGACTACAAAGCCAGCAATTTGGTGAATTGCGTAAGCTCCCAAAAAGATGATTCCTGAGACAATAGCTGTCGCTGCCAACACACAGATTACAAGAAGTATTCCTTTTCTGCGCTCACTTCGTATTGTTGCATCATCTTTTACGCCTGCACCATTTGGGGCATCGGCCTTTTTTTCTTCACCCTTATGCTTTTCTCCCATAAGCTTTTTATCAAGAAAACTAATAAGATTCCCCATAAACCGCACAGGATGCGGCATCCAGTATGGATCACCAAACAAACAGTCCAGCAAAAAACCGCTGACAAATGCCAGCATATGTAATGTTATTGTCATTTGTCTTTTTCCTCTGCCTCTTCCATTGCAATTGGTGTCAGTTTTTCTAACTGCACATTGTTGTTTTTTATCGACAACTCAATTTCATAGCCCTGACCATTTTTTACCTGATAGTCATAATAATCACCGCCTGTAAGACTGCTCATTATAGCCATGATCGTGCCGCCGTGAACAATACAAACTGCACTTTTTTGTTTATAATCTTCCATACATTCTATACACCATTCAAGTCCTGCCATTGATCTTTTCACAAATTCATCACGGCTTTCTCCACCAGGAAATGCAGTCACACCCCCGCTATCTATCCAGCGCTGATAATCAGGATCTCCATTTAAATCCTGATAATTTTTTCCTTCAAAGCGTCCAAAGTCAATTTCCTTCCATTCTGGAAGTAAAATAGCTCTTGTATCCGGATACAAAATATCCTTTGTCTGAAGGCATCGAAGCATTGGACTTGAGAAAATAAGAAGATTATCTTTTTCTTTTGGATATCTTCCAGCTTCATTATAAAAAATAATCTGCTCTCCTCCTTCATTTGATAATGGCTCGTTTGTATTTCCAAGATAGGCGTGACGCTTGTTGGACTTCGTGGCCCCATGGCGGATAATATAAAGTGTGATTGTCATTTCAGCCGCTGTCCTAGTCCACATAATATACGTTCCACCCTTTCTGCCTGCTTTGCAAGCTCTATCATAAGCCGCCCTGTCTGCTCACGCCAGATGCGCTCTTGCTTTTTTATCGGCACAATACCGTTTCCAAGCTCATCACAAATTACAATTACATCAGGATTACTCTTAATCCAAGAAAGAATTGTCGTCTGTATTTTCTCTTCCTCCATACCTTCATCTAATAAATCCCTAACCCACAGATGAAGATGATTTAAAATTAATACATCACATTCTGTTTCTAAAAGCATTTTTTTATAATGTGAATCTGCGCAGTCAATCACCTTTACAAAAAGCTTCTCTGTCTTTTGATTTTCGTTGTATCTACGCTTCACATATTCAAGCTTTCCTTGTGCGAAACCGCCTATATATAGTTCCATGAAAATGTCCTTTCTTATAAGCAGGCAATTGCCGCCATAACCATCAGCGCACCCTCACACAGTGTTACAAAATATCCGGCGAGATCACCTGTGATGCCGCCAAATTCCTTTTTGCTCTTATAATAGTAATAGCCAAACACTGCCAAAGCACATATAAGCTGCATAATACCTGCCTTTGGATTCATCAAAATTTGCCATAATACGCAAAACGCTAACTCTGCATACAGGCTTCTCTTTACTATTTTCTCCTGTGCCGCATCTGCAAACATATACAGCGTTCCTTCTTTTTTTGCACACGGAAACGAGACAACTGCAATTGCACTTAAAATACGTGACAAAAAATATGAACCGCAAAATGATGCCATAACTGAGTAATTTTTAATCTCAGAATATGCACCTGCTGCTATCAGCACATAAAGAACAGTCATAATCACGGCAAATGCACCAATATGAGAATCCTTTAAGATTTCCAGCTTTTTCTCGCGGCTTCCATAAGAATGAAGCGCATCCATCGTATCCATATAGCCATCCATATGAATACCGCCTGTCACCAAAAGAATGATTGCCAGGCCAACAAATGCAAAACACATTTTTCCAATGCCAAATTGCTGGCAAAAAAGCCACCAGCACCATGATAACAGTCCTATTACAATTCCAACAAGAGGAAAGAAACACATTGAATAGCGCATATCTTCTTCCTTCCACTCAAACTGCACCATAGGAATTTTGGAATACATAGAAAAAGCAATTGCAATTGATTTTCCAATTTTTTTAAATAGATTCATTTTGTAATCCTCTGTCAATTATTCTATTTTTATGATCATCTTACTTTTTCCATATGACAGGGCAGCCCGCCACAACTTCTGTGACCTCATCTGCCCACGCAGCAAGTTCAATATTTATGCGCGCCAGTGCACGTATATAAGCCATTGTAGATTCATCATATGTGATTCCATCGTCAAACACATTGTTTGTCACGATGACAAGCTCACGCACTGACTGTGACAGCACTTTTAATCCAGACACAACACGCCTTACAACTTCGTCCTCGCTTCGCTGTCCATTTTCATCGAACATTTCATTAGCAGTAAGATTAGACACACATTCAACAAGTGCTACATATGACATCTTATCACTGTCTTTAAATTTTTTCAATGCCTGTTCAATCTGCACCGTCTGCTCTGATGTAATAAACCCTTTTCCTGCACGCAGCCTTCTATGGCGCTCTACCCTTTTTTTGCCTTCTTCTCCATATACCTGCATCGTGGCAATATAATAGCGGCTTCTGATATTTTCAAACTCAGACAGCAATGACTCTGCATAGGCTGATTTTCCGCTGCCGCTTCCGCCTGTTACAAGATAAATCATTTTATTTGCCTTTCCTTTTTAACTAAGACGTTCATATGGTGCCATCTCCAGACGTGAAAAATCTGTACGACCATTATATACTGACATTGCAAGATCAAGAAGCGAAAATACCATGACTGCACCTGTTCCTTCGCCAAGCGCCAGATCTCCATGGATGACTGGCTTGATCCCTATTTCTTTTAAAATTGCCTTTGCCGCCGGTTCTTTTCCCAGATGAGATGCTATCATAAAATGCTCTGTACCAGGAATAATACGCTTTGCAAGAAGTGCTGCTGCACCGCTTATTAGACCGTCCAAAACAATAGGCACATGATACATTGCACCTCCTATAAAAACTCCTGTCAAACCTGCAATATCAAAGCCGCCAACAGTCTGAAGCACAGTAAATGCATCTGCCTTATATAGATCGTATCTGTCAATTGCCTCTTGAATGACCTGTTTTTTTCTGCTTAGCCCCTTGTCGTTTAATCCAGCTCCTCTTCCTGCCGTCTCACTGGCTAACCTATGAAGAAGTGCCGCTGTCACTGCACTGCTTGTTGTCGTATTTCCTATACCCATCTCTCCTGTTGCGAGTATCTGATAGCCATTTTCCTTACACTGCTTTACAAGGCGCACGCCTGTATCAATCGCATCTAATGTCTCTTTTTCTGTCATGGCAGGCTCTTTTGCAAAGTTTCGCGTACCACAGGCAATTTTTTCATCTAACACACCATCTATTTTACATGAAGCTGCTATTCCAATATCTACTGGAATAACATCTGTATGTGATGCTGATGCCATACGGCAAACGCTCGATTCACGCCTTCCCATTGACTGTGCAACGGCAAGCGTAACTTCCTGCCCTGACTGACTGATGCCTTCCCTAACAATGCCATTATCAGCGCACATCACAATAACTGCCCTCTTAGAAATACATACATTGGTGCTATCCTCTATAGCACCAATCTGTGATATAACATGCTCGAACCAGCCTAGCCCGTCAAGCGGCTTTGCCACTCCATCCCAGTTTGCTTTTACCGCATCATACATTGATTGATCCGGCGGTGTAATTTTATATTTTTCTCTTAAAAACTTAATTGCTTCCATATATAGATGACTTTAATCCTTTCTTTCAGCGCAAGTTAAATTTTTGCTTCCCGTAAAATTCTGTATACAAAATCCATGTCCATATGCTGGCGAATGGTGTCTGCCAATAAATCATATTGTGACTCCTGAAACTTTTTATAATCAAAGCCACTCTGCAGTGCCTCTAATGTCACATTCTTTTTGTCTGCAAGCATCTTTACAAGCTTCCATGCAAGATCGCCTTCATCAAACAGACCATGAACATAGCTGCCGCACACCATACCATTCTCGCTGCATACCACAGTTGGAAGATCACTAGATGGCTGCTTTGGGGACTGACCTACTTTTTTCTCTTTTGAGCTTGAAGCATTGACGGCTGTTGACTTTCCCATATGAATCTCATAGCCCTCATATGGACTGCCATTTAAGCAAGACCAGACTCCACTCAAATGATCAATTGTTCCTGTCACCTGTAATCTCGTCTTTTCTTTTGTGAGAGTCGTCTGAATCGGAAGAAGTCCCATTCCCGGCGCATCCATTCCCTGCTCGATGCCAAATGGATCAGCAATCGACTCGCCCAGCATCTGAAATCCTCCGCATATACCAATCACCGGTGTCGTTTTTGAAAGCTTTTTAACTGCTGCCTCTATTCCGCTTTGACGCATCCACAAAAGATCACCGACTGTATTTTTGCTTCCTGGAAGGAAAATGCAGTCTGGTGTTTCTAGCTCTCTTACATTATGTACGTAGCGCACGCTTACTCCCGAAAGTTGCTCAAACACATCAAAATCGGTATAATTTGACATTCGCGGAAGACGAATTACTGCAAGATCAATCAGTCCCTTTTGGCTTTGCTCTAGCTTTTCACTTAGGCTGTCTTCCTCTTCGATTGCCACCTTCATATATGGAATGACGCCTGCTACCGGCACATGACCACGCTCTTCAAGCATCACAATTCCTGGAGCTAAAATTGTCTTATCTCCTCTGAATTTATTTATAATAAGACCCTTTACTAGCTCTTTTTCATCTGGCTCAAGAAGCATAAGAGTACCAAGAAGCTGAGCAAACACTCCGCCTCTGTCGATATCACCAGCTAAAAGCACAGGTGCACCTACAAGCTTTGCTAAACCCATGTTGACTATATCATCTGCCTTTAAATTAATCTCAGCCGGACTTCCTGCACCCTCGATTACGATGATATCTGCCTGTTCCTCTAGCTTCTTAAAAGCATGAATAATATCAGGAATCAGTTGCTTTTTGTAGGCAAAATATTTTCGTGCCGGCATATTGGAGACTGGCTTTCCATTTACAATCACCTGTGACCCCATGTCACTTACTGGCTTTAATAAAATTGGATTCATATAAACGGATGGCTCTATCCCTGCTGCTCTTGCCTGAACTACCTGAGCACGTCCCATCTCAAAGCCATCCTTTGTAATAAAGGAGTTTAATGCCATGTTTTGTGACTTAAACGGTGCCACCCGATAGCCATCCTGCTTAAAAATACGGCAAAGTCCTGCCGCAAGCAGACTTTTTCCCGCATTTGACATCGTGCCTTGAATCATAATTACTTTTGACATGCATTATTCCTCCGTTTTTTTTTGCTGTTTTCTACTTAAATGAATAATTTACACTCAATATCATTTATTGTATCGCATATGAAAAACAATTACAAGTGGAAGGCAAAAAATAATACAATAAGGGCAGACCTTAATTAGGTCTACCCTTAATACAAGAGCTATATAGTTGTCATTATTACGTAAATGGTGATGAGACACATGCACTTTACTCGAGATTCGTATATCCCATCAAGCTTTCGTCGACTGCCCTCGCTGCTTCTCTGCCCTCGCGGATCGCCCATACAACAAGCGATTGTCCACGGTGCATATCACCTGCTGTAAATACGCCCGGCTCAGAGGTTTCATATGAATCTGGTGCTGTCTTTACATTTGTTCTTGGTGTCAGCTCTACTCCAAATGCATCTGATACATAGCTCTGGCAGCCAAGGAAGCCCGCTGCGATCAGTACTAGCTCGGCTTCGAGTGCAAATTCACTACCCTCTACAGGCACCATCATCATGCGTCCTGTTGCTTCATCCTTTTTTGATTCGAGTTTCACGCAGATCAGTCCGCAAAGCTTTCCGTCTGCATCTTTTACAAACTCCTTTACGGTTGTCTTGTAAATACGAGGATCTGAACCAAATACGGCAATTGCTTCTTCCTGACCATAATCTGTCTTGCAGACCCTTGGCCACTCTGGCCACGGATTATTTGCGGCACGTGTGAGCGGCGGCTGCGGCATCATCTCTAACTGTGTAACAGATGCACAGCCCTGACGAATTGCAGTTCCTACGCAGTCATTTCCAGTATCACCGCCGCCGATGACAACGACATGCTTATCCTTTGCAGAGATATAATTTCCATCTGCAAGATTAGAATCAAGCAAACTCTTTGTCGTGCGTGACAGATAATCAACTGCAAAATAAATACCCTCTGCATCTCTTCCCTCTGCCTGAATATCTCTTGGATTTGATGCACCACACGCTAAAATCACGCTGTCGTATTGTGATTTAAGATCCTCTGCACTTATATCCTTTCCTACATTCACACCAGTCAGAAAATGAATGCCTTCTGCCTTCATAAGCTCCACGCGGCGCTTTACAAAACGCTTTTCCAGCTTCATATTTGGGATTCCGTACATCAAAAGACCGCCTGGACGATCTGAACGCTCATACACAGTAACTTCATGGCCTCTCTTATTTAACCAGTAGGCAGCTGACAGACCAGATGGACCAGAGCCTACAACTGCAACGCGCTTTCCTGTGCGTGTCTTTGGCGGATTTGGCGCCAGATATCCGCTTTCATATGCATTCTCAATGATGGACAGCTCGTTCGCCTTTGTTGTAACTGGCTTTCCATTTAAGTTGCATGTGCATGCTGCCTCGCATAGTGCCGGACAAACTCTTCCCGTAAACTCCGGGAAGCAATTTGTCTTTGTCAGGCGATTAAATGCCTGTACCATATTTCCAGTATATAAAAGATCATTCCACTCTGGAATTAGATTGTTAAGCGGGCAGCCGCTTGCCATACCAGAAATCATTTTTCCATACTGACAAAACGGCACACCGCAGTCCATACATCTGGCTGCCTGCTGTTTTCTCTCAGTCTCAGACAGCTCCTCGTGAAATTCATTATAGTTTTGGATTCTTGCCTTTGGTGAAGAAGCCGGGGCATCTTCTCTGGCATATTCCATAAATCCTGTTGGCTTTCCCATTGTCTTCTCCTCCTTTATTTTCTTCCGGCATTTGCATAGAATGCCTCGATCTGTGCCTGCTCGCTGCTTAAGCCCTTCTCCTCCATCTGAACGATGGCGTTAAGCATACGCTTATAATCATTCGGGATAATCTTCTTAAACTTCGGCAGATACTCGGAGAAGTGTTCCAGGATATACTTTCCTTTTGCAGAGCCTGTTGTCTTTGCATGCTCTGTGATCATCTCCTTTAATTCCTGTACATCGTATTTATTTGTAAGCTCCTCAATACTGATCAGTGACTTATTCAGTCTTGTGTAGAGATCATTGTGCTCATCAAGCACATAAGCAATACCGCCGCTCATACCAGCTGCAAAGTTCTTTCCCGTCGGTCCAAGGATAGCAACGCGGCCGCCTGTCATATATTCACAGCCATGATCACCCACACCTTCAACAACTGCAATTGCACCAGAGTTTCTTACAGCAAAACGCTCACCTGCCACACCTTCGATAAATGCCTTTCCGCTTGTCGCACCATAAAGCGCAACGTTTCCAATAATGATGTTTTCATCTGGCTTGAAGGCTGCCTTCTTTGGTGGGAATACGACAAGCTTTCCACCTGAAAGTCCTTTGCCAAAGTAGTCATTGCTGTCTCCTTCAAGTGTCATTGTCAGACCCTTAGGTATAAATGCACCAAAGCTTTGTCCGCCGCTTCCCTGTGCATGAACAGTAATTGTATCCTCTGGCAGTCCGTCTGGATGAAGTCTTGTTATCTCAGCACCAAGCTGAGTACCAAATGCACGATTTACATTGCCCACATGAATATCAAGTGTCTTTGCATGGCTGCTCTTTACAGACGGCATAAGCTTTTTAATAAGTACACTCTTATCAAGTGTTTTTTCCAGCTCAAAATCATATACATTCTTATGATAATAGCCTGCTACTGATGCATCACTGTACGGATTATCAAGGATGCGGTGCAGATCAACCTCATTTGCTCTCTTATTTGCAAAATCCTTTCTCTGGTATAAAAGATCAGTACGGCCAATAAGCTCATCAACAGTGCGCACACCAAGTTTTGCCATATATTCACGCATTTCCTGAGCAACGAAACGCATAAAGTTGATTACATACTCTGGCTTTCCACGGAAGTTCTTTCTTAGCTCTGGATTTTGTGTAGCCACACCAACAGGACATGTATCAAGGTTACAGACACGCATCATAACACAGCCCATTGTAACAAGCGGTGCTGTTGCAAAGCCATACTCTTCTGCACCGAGAAGAGCAGCAACTACTACATCATGACCATTCATAAGTTTTCCATCTGTCTCTAAGATAACACGGTCTCGAAGGCCATTCATTATTAAAGACTGATGTGTTTCTGCTACACCAAGCTCCCAAGGAAGACCGGCATCATGGATTGAGTTTCTCGGTGCGGCTCCTGTTCCGCCGTCATAGCCTGATACAAGAATAACCTGTGCACCTGCCTTTGCCACACCTGCTGCAACAGTTCCAACACCTGCCTCAGATACAAGTTTTACTGAAATTCGTGCCTGATCATTTGCATTCTTTAAATCATAGATCAGCTGTGCCAAATCCTCGATTGAATAAATATCATGATGCGGCGGCGGAGAAATAAGTGCAACTCCAGGTGTTGAATGTCTTGTCTTTGCAATCCACGGATACACCTTTCCTGCCGGCAGATGACCACCCTCGCCAGGCTTTGCGCCCTGTGCCATTTTAATCTGAATTTCCTTTGCGCTCGTCAGATAGCGGCTTGTAACGCCAAAACGGCCTGAAGCAACCTGCTTGATTGCTGATGAACGATTTAGTCCGTCCTTGCCGATTGTAAGACGCTCTAACGCCTCACCGCCTTCACCGCTGTTGCTCTTTCCATGAAGAGTATTCATTGCGATTGCAAGTGTCTCATGTGCCTCCTGAGAGATAGAACCATAGGACATAGCACCTGTCTTGAAACGTCTTACGATGCTGTCAACACCCTCAACCTCCTCAATCGGAATGCCTCCGTCCTCAGGGAATTTAAATTCCATAAGACTTCTAAGACTCATCGGATTTCCATCATCGCGAAGACTCTCTGAATATTTTTTAAACAGTTCATAATTTCCTGTTCTTGTTGCTTCCTGCAGCATATGAATAGTAAGCGGATTATACAGATGCTCCTCCTTACCGCTTCTTTCCTTATGAGCACCAACGCTGTCAAGTGTCAGATCTACGCCAAGTCCAAGCGGATCAAATGCTGTTGCATGCCAGCTCTCAATATCATCCTCAATATCCTTTAAGCTGATGCCCTCGATACGAGAAACTGTTCCTGGGAAATATTTGTCTACCAGATCCTTATCAAGACCAATTGCCTCAAAAATCTTGGAGCTGATATATGACTGAATAGTGGAAATACCCATCTTTGCTGCAATCTTTACAATACCATTTAAAACAGCCTTGTTGTAATCGTCTATTGCTGCATAAGGATCCTTGTCAAGCATATGGCTGGAAACAAGATACTTGATTCCCTCATGTGCCAGATACGGATTGACTGCACTTGCACCAAATCCAAGAAGTGTTGCAAAATGATGAACTTCTCTTGGCTCTCCTGTCTCTAAGATAACAGACATAGAGGTACGCTGCTTTGTAACAACAAGATGATGGTTAAGCGCAGAGACTGCTAAAAGAGACGGAATTGCAATTCTATTCTCATCTACGCCACGGTCGGAAAGAATAATAATGTTCGCCCCGTTGTGGTGAGCGCGGTCAACATCAATGAATAGACGATCAATTGCCTTATTTAAGGAAGTACTGCGATAATAAGTAATCGGAACTGTCGCTACCTTGAAGCCTTCGATGTTCATGTTGCGAATCTTAAGCAAATCAGTGTCTGTTAAGATCGGATCATTGATACGAAGAATCTTGCAGTTTTCAGGTGTATCCTTTAAGATGTTTCCTGCGCATCCAATATACAGATTAGTTGAAGTGACGATCTCCTCACGGATGGAGTCAATCGGCGGGTTTGTAACCTGTGCGAAACGCTGCTTAAAGTATGAAAACAGCGGCTGATGCTGCTTTGAAAGCACAGCTAATGGAGTATCATGACCCATTGCAGCTGTCGGCTCTGTTCCTGTCTTTGCCATCGGCAAAACGATGCTTCGAAGCTGCTCAAATGTATAGCCAAAGTTCTTCATTAAGCGAAGCATCTCTTCTCTTGTAAACTCTGGTACGCGCACATTCGGAATCTTTAAATCGCGCAGTTGAACCATATTGGAATCAAGCCATTCACCATATGGCTGGCGTGCTGCATAATAACCCTTAAGCTCTTCATCATCAATCACGCGTCCCTTCACTGTGTCTACTAACAGCATACGGCCTGGGCGAAGACGCTCTTTCTTTACGATGATTGACGGATCAATGTCAAGTGTACCCATCTCAGATGTTAAGATCATACGGTCATCAGATGTAATGATGTAGCGGCTCGGACGAAGACCATTTCTGTCTAATACAGCGCCAAGCTGATCACCATCGGAGAATACGATGGCAGCCGGTCCATCCCATGGCTCCATCATAGTTGCATAATATTGATAGAAATCCTTCTTCTTCTGTGACATGGACTTATCATTGATCCATGGCTCTGGAATCAGAATCATGACAGCAAGCGCCATTGGCATGCCGCTCATAATTAAAAATTCCAATACATTATCCATCATTGCGGAATCTGAGCCTGAATCATCGACAACAGGAAGAACTTTTGAAATTTCGTTTTTAAGTTCTTCTGACTCCATTTTTTCCTCACGGGCTAACATCTTATCCACATTGCCGCGGATAGTATTGATCTCACCGTTATGTACCATATAGCGGTTCGGATGAGCACGCTGCCAGCTTGGGTTTGTGTTTGTAGAGAAACGGGAGTGAACCAGCGCGATTGCAGAAACATAAGCTTCATCCTGTAAATCGTTGTAGAAATTGCGAAGCTGTCCAACAAGGAACATTCCTTTGTAAACGATAGTTCTGCTTGAAAGCGAAACAACATAGGTATTATCATTTGACTGCTCGAAGATACGGCGGATGACATAGAGCTTGCGGTCAAATGCAAGACCCTTTGCCACACGTGACGGACGCTTTAAGAAGCACTGCATGATGCATGGCATGCAGTCGAGTGCCTTTGAGCCTAAGATACCCGGTGTGACCGGAACCATTCTCCAGCCAAGTACCGTTACTCCTTCCTTCTTTGCAATAATCTCGAACATCTTCATCGACATGCGGCGGTCAGTCTCGTTCTGAGGCAAGAAAAACATTCCAATACCATAATCTCTCTCATCACCGATGTCGTATCCAAGTTCTTTACAGACACCTGAGAAAAACGGATGAGAAATCTGAAGTAAAATGCCTACACCATCTCCTGTTTTTCCCTCTGCGTCCTTACCAGCACGATGCTCAAGATTTTCAACAATCTTTAATGCATCCTCTACTGTCTGATGCGTTTTTGTTCCTTTAATATTGACAATTGCACCAATACCACAGTTGTCATGTTCAAAACTGGGATCATACAGACCTTCTGTAGTTCCCCAAGGTGTTTTGCTAGTCTGTTCCATGTTGGTCCTCCTGTTTTTTTCAAAGAAAGCCAGAGAGGTGTTCTGCGTCTTTGCAGTCCGTGCCCTCTCTGGCTTTTTCTTTCTTTGTTTGTGCCTACTATACAGCATCTTATTCATTTTGTAAAGAAAGACTTTTTGATAAATTTTCAGATAATTTTACTTTATTTTGTATGCCGTTATATTTTCGTTAATTTTTTAAACTATTTCTCATGATTTCAGTTTTTTATTTTGTTTATATTTTTAAATATTTTTTCTTATTTTTGTTGTTTTTTCTTTTCAACAAGGTTTTTTAACCATTTCTCTGTTTCAAGTTGACAAAATCACTTTTCTCACCTATTATCTTATTAGATAGTTTTAACAAAATTGTGCCGTGACGAACTATCCTTGGCAAAACGGCATAGGAAAGGTTACAAAAAAATGAAAATTGCATTAATCAATGAAAACAGCCAGGCTGCAAAGAATAGCATGATTGAGTCTGTTTTAAAGGAAGTTGTTACACCAATGGGTCACGAGGTTGTAAATTACGGCATGTATGCTGCTGATGATGAGGCTCAGCTGACTTATGTACAGGTTGGTCTTCTGACCGCTATTCTTTTAAACAGCGGTGCTGCTGATTTTGTTATCACAGGATGTGGTACAGGTGAGGGCGCTATGCTTGCATGCAACTCCTTCCCAGGCGTTCTTTGTGGACATGTTGTTGATCCGTCTGACGCTTACATGTTCTCCCAGATCAATGCTGGAAATGCTGCTGCATTCCCATTTGCAAAGGGCTTTGGCTGGGGCGCTGAGCTTAATTTACAGTACTGCTTCGAGAAACTGTTCTGCACTGAGCCAGGCGGCGGATATCCACCGGAAAGAGTTGTTCCGGAGCAGCGCAATAAGAAGATCCTTGACGGTGTAAAGAAGATCACTCATACTGATATGATGACCATCTTAAAGAATATTGATCAGGATTTCTTAAAGGCAACTGTAAGCGGTGCAAAGTTCAAGGAGTTATTCTTTGACAGCTGCAAGTGCCCAGAAATCAAGGCTTACATCGAGAAGGTTCTGGCTTAAGATTCTACCCGGTAGGGTACGGTGGCAACCCGATAATTTATTAAATGAGCATGAAAAAGACCGACAGCGATGTCGGTCTTTTCTATATCTATATTTAATTCTTTATTGCATTTACGTTGAAAGCGCTAATATTCGTATGTTTGATTGAAATGTAATCTGTCATGCCCGATGAAATTCATTTCCCGGCATTTCTTCTATGAGCTTACGAACACCGTCCATCGTATCTGGAAGCGCATCGCGAAGCAGTTCAAGTGTAGTGATTGTATTTAAGCCCCACTGCGCTGCGAAGTTTGTCTTGATCCACAAAATTTCCATATGTGCTTTCTTTTGGTCGTCAGTTGCGTAGCAAACTGGTGTGAAGCCAGCTTCGTCACCTATTTTAATCAATGCATTCAACAAATTTTTCCAAACCGTTTTGGCAAGTGACTTATCTTTTGTGAAAAACGCAGCATAGGCACCGATATCGGAAGCAAACCAAGGGAATGCAAATGGACGTTTCTCAATTAAGCCATGCGTCTTCTCTTTTTTCTGCTCTGGTGTCAGATAATAAAATCCTCCGTAGATAGAAAGGAGCTTTCTCAGTGTCTCATCGCCAAGCATATCTGCTAGCTCCCACCAGACTTCCGGGCCACCCATGCAAATCTGCAAGTGCATGTTTGGACTCTTCTCGTCCTCGCCCTCGTAAATCAGATGGCCATTTTCCTCGTAGCGATAAGACGGACCTGATGCCAGTCCAAACGGCATCTTACTCACGTCCTTAATGCCCTGACGAATCTTTTCCAGATAATAAGGCTCTAATGTGCGCTCATACTGCGTCATCCAGTTTGATAAAAATGAAGTCCAGTCTGGACCGCTTCTTATGACTACATAAGGACCTGTCTCATCCTTTTGCTGGAAATAGGTAATATTTTTCAGCGAAAGATCTGCGTCCTTTGCATCGGCCATTGCATCGCCAATACGCGCATCTCCTGTCAAATAATAGTAAACGCGGTGATGACCTGCCATGGAAACGCGCGGTTCCTTGCAGGAGCAGCCCCAGTGACGCACATTATGACGTGATCCGATACCTGCCATCGGTCCAAAGTGGTAAAAATCCACTTCTGAACAGTGACGGCTCATTGCCTCTGCTACTGTAAATACATCTTCTCTTCCTGTGCGAAGAAAATAAAGCCACAGCCAATAGGTCGGAACAAGCTCCGTGTTCTGCCATGCAAAACCGCCCATATCATAGCGCCAGCAATGACGAATCGGATCATACGTATGCATAACATCACCGTAATCAAACAGACCATACCATTTTCTTGCCTCGATCTCATTTTTGTAAAAATCAAATAGCTGATCAAGCTGATTCTCTAAGAAGGCTTCTGGCTCTGTTTTTCTTTCTGGCAGACTCCAGTAGCCAAATGCTCGCTTTTCATGGTAAGCTATTGGTGACTCCACATAGACTGGCGGCTTATTTACGCGATTCGCAAATGTATTTAATTCATCTTCCGCAGTTAAAGATGAACAAACAGAAAGCGTGCACTCGCTTGTCACGGCAATTCCTTCTGGGCTTGCGCCAAACCAAGGAAATCCTTCGTATGATGTCATCTGGTAGCTTCTCGTATCATAATGACGAAAATCAAAGCTTTTGGCCTCTGGCGAATAAAACCATGCCGTGCAGGATGCGTTATCATCAGCAAGATTTGTCACCTCAAGACCAGACGGATATTTCTGCCAGAAATCACGGATACCAAGAAGGATGCCTCCATCTTCACCACATACCTCCATTGCTCCATGCGCACGTCTTCCTTCTGCGGCACTAAGCACACAACACTGCGGCTTTGTCTGCTTACCGATTCTGTAATGATCAGCACTGTCCTGATAAAGAAAATATCGGTTCCATACTGGAAGATCGGCTGCTGCCTTTTCGACATCACTGTCTGCCGGGTAGCCCCACGTTTTTCCATCAAGCTGTTTTTTTAAGACAGATGGCTGCAAACGAGGATAAGAACTGTTTAATAAAATCGCTGCCTCTTTAAATGGCAATTCGCCTGCAAAGCGAATATGATGCTCATATGGACGACCCTCTAGCACGGTATCAAAGCGGATGCCAAGTCCTTTTAAGAAATCCGTTTGCTCGTCTCCATCAAAGAAAAAGGTATGAACAAAGCGAATATCGCTACTATCTTTATTGATGTACATGCGAATACAGAATTTCATTTTATTTTGATTTTGATGCTGATAGCTACCCTCTGCCTTTATCGTTAACGCAAGTGGACCATCTTCTTCTATTGTTACAGCTGTGATTGCTGCTTTATAGGCTCTCGTCACCTTTGTCTGACCGTCAAGATCAAAATTTGTACTATTTTCATTGCCTTGTTCTTCAAGATAAAGAACTGGCGATGCCTTTTTTACACGCAGCTTTCCATTTAAGAAAATATCCTCTGCCAAAGTATCTGCCTTGTTTTTCCCTGTTGGGACTTTCAAAGAAAGGACGCCATTGTCTATGTACAGCCAGTTATCGTCTCTTCGGATAATCATGGAAACTAGCTCAGCTGTTTCTTCACTAACTTCTCCTAATTTGATTTGTGCTGTCAGTGCAGCCTCTTGCCCCATCTTCGATGCATCTGCCGTATGGGCTACCCACTTGATACTTCCATCTGGCCACCATGCCGTGATACGAGACTGCACTGGAATGGATTCTTTATTTTCATTTTGTAATACAAAAGAATCCATCCCATCATTCTTAAAATTTGGAATGACCAATATACCTTTTTCCCAATAGCTTCCAAATGTCACATAACCAGATGCAACCCTGTTTTCCAGGCAATGCAATTTAATTGTTTGCTTCGACTCCATAATGTTACCCTTCCTCTCTGAATAGGTAGTGTTAAAACATTCTAATTAAATTTTTTACTTATCACTGTAATGATATCGACAAGCCAATATAAAAACATTATTTTCATCAATTTTATAGATAAGCCTATCCTTATCGTTAATGCGCCTGCTCCAATACCCAGCAAGATTTCCACTCAGCGCTTCCGGCTTTCCGATTCCTTCATTTCCATTTCGGCAAATATCTTCTATCAGCTTATTAATCTTCTTTAACGTTTTTCGATCTTCCGTCTCCCAAAATGTATAATCCGCCCAACCATTTTCTGTAAAAACTTTATTCATCCTCCACCTCAATAAGCTCATGTGTAGCACAATGTCCATTTTCCAACTGTGCCTTAGACTCAATTAACCAGTCATAATTTGCCTTGTTTCCCATTACGTACACATTTTCCATGAGATTGTTGTAGGTTTCTTCTGACAGGATGACAACATTTTTATTATTCTTTCTCGTAACAATCATGGTTTCATAATCATCTGTGACCTGATCCATGTAGCGTTTCATGTTATCTCTCAAATTTGTATAATTAACTGCTAACATATGATTCATCTCCTTCCAACTTATTGCGTACAGTTTTCTGTACTTATTCTTGTATTATATTATATAATGTAAAAAGCGATTCGTCAATTCTTTTTCTGCAATCCGCAAGACAATATCATAGCCTGAATTAGCTGCACAAAAAACGGGCAGACCGTTTTGATCTGCCCTATCATTCGTCTATTCTTTTTTTGAAATTCTTATCTTGAGTACAGCGGAATACTCTTATCATTTGACATGCGGTAAATTTCTGCTGCCTCTGGTGCTCCAATCTTCTTCATCACACCTACTGTGCGCTTTCCATAAAAGCTGCATTTGTCGGCCATTTCTTTGATCTGCTCCTCGGTCGCATCAATGCCAAGTTCACAAAGATTAGTTGGCATACCGACGCTTCGATAGTAATCTTCCATTGCCTCGATGCCTGCTACTGCTGCCTTTTCATCATCAGTTTCCTGAATATTAAAAATATTTCTGGCAAATTTTGCAAAACGCTCTGGACGTGCCTTGTAGACATAACGTGCCCAGCTTCCCCACACTGCTGCAAGTCCTGCACCATGTGCCACATCAAACATACCGCCAATCTCATGCTCTAGCTGGTGGCAAGCCCAGTCGCCTCCATCTGTTCCACATCCAGTCAGGTCATTGTGTGAAAGGCTGGATGCCCACATCACCTCTGCACGTGATTCGTAGCAGTCTGGATGCTCCTTTAAAATCTTGGAGTGCTTCATTACAGTCTTTATTAGTGCCTCACTGATGCCATCGGTCAGCTCCATGTTTTCACTCATATTAAAATAGCGTTCCATCGTGTGCATCATAATATCGGTGCATCCACACTGTGTCTGATAATCTGGCAGTGTGTATGTCAGCTCAGGATTCATCACAGCAAAACGGCAACGGCAAAGATCAGTATTACATCCACGTTTTAATCCGCCGTCCTCATTTGTGATAACTGAGGAATTGCTCATCTCACTTCCTGCTGCTGCAATGGTAAGCACCGCACCAATCGGAAGACATGCAGTCGGCACACGTTTTTTTGCATAGAAATCCCACACATCACCTTCATTTGCAACACCATATCCGATTGCCTTTGCAGAGTCAATAACGCTTCCGCCGCCAACTGCCAGAACAAAATCAATCTTCTTTTCCCTGCACAGTGCAATGCCCTCTCTTACCTTTGATAGACGTGGATTTGGAACAACTCCTCCAAGTGTCTCATAAGCAATGCCCTCTTCTTTTAATGACTGGCACACACGATCAATCAAACCAGAAGCAATCGCGCTCTTTCCTCCAAAATGAACAAGTACACTTGATGCGCCCTGCTCCTTTACGAGACGTCCCGTCTCTTTTTCTGTATCTTTTCCAAATACAACCTTTGTCGGTGCATAATAATTAAAGTTATTCATTTATTTCCTGCCTTTCTTTGAGCCACCAGGGACGGATATTTGGCCACCGTACCTGTCCCCGATGGCCTCTATGTAAGCCTGCGCCAGCTTTCCAAGCACAGCTTTCTTATGGTGAATATAGCCAATCTGCATCAAACCTTGTTCCTTTAATGGAACTGCTATAATGTTTTCTCCATTTAAGTTTTCATCAATTACACCACTGCAAACCGTGTAGCCATTTAGTCCAATCAAAAGATTAAATAAGGTTGCACGGTCACGCACGCGAATATTTTTTTTGCGTAATACACGGCTGTAGCGCTCTTCCGCATAATAAAATGAATTATGTTCTCCCTGCTCAAATGACAGATATGGATATGGCGCAAGATCATCCCAGTCTACTGTCTTTTTTGTGGCAAGCGGATGTACACTGCTTATAAATACATGCGGTTTTGCTTCAAAAAGTGGTGTAAATACAAGCTCCTTTTCGCGAAGTGCTCTTGTGATAACATTTTTATTTTCATCATCAAGATATAAAATGCCAAGCTCACTTTTCATAAGCGCAACATCTTCAATGATCTCGTATGTCTGCGTCTCGCGAAGATTAAAGTCATACTCTTCGCCCGCATACTTTTGAATCAGCTCTACAAACGCATTAACTGCAAATGAATAATGCTGTGTTGAAACGCAAAAATTTCGCCCCCACTGGCGCTCATTCGTGTACTTTTCTTTGAGCAGCTCTGTCTGCTCCAATATCTGCCTTGCATATCCAAGAAAGACCTCGCCCTCCTTAGATACTACCACGCCTCTGTTGGAACGGATAAAAATCGTCAGATTCATCTCCTTTTCCAACTCCCGAATTGCAGTTGTCAGACTCGGCTGTGTGATGTAAAGCCGCTCAGCAGCCTCTGTGATTGTTCCCGCAGAAGCGACGGTAACGGCATATTGTAACTGTTGTAATGTCATGCTTCTTCCTTCCCGGAAAAGGTTTGATCAAAAATTTTACCAAGACGCATTTCTCCTCGATATGCCTTTTCTAACTCCTCTGACATTTTTATGGCATCCTGCACACTTTTCTTCATAAGAAGTTCTAGCTTTTCATTGCTGTAACGGCATCTGGGATTGTCTCTCTCATTGGCAAAAAAACCATGAATCTCACCATATACACGCGCAATACGCATTCCGGCAAAAATGACATGACGTTTTGCCTTGCTTGTCGTGAAGAACAAACGTGAAAACCACAAAAAGCCTTTGATTGACTGATGAATTTGAACTGGCTGCAGGCCATAAAACAGTGCAATAGGCTTTGCCCAGCGAAAATTTGTGGATAAGGCCTGTCTAAAATCCCAATTAAACGGATCTAATCCATCCTTTTTCATTAAATATTTTTCAAATTCCTTTTCGATTTCATGATGAGAAATACGTCTTGTCTTTTCGAAATGGTTGATATAGGTATGACATGATGCATCTAGTGCAAAATGACACACAACGCCAAGCGCATATGCCCATAATGCTTTTTGCATTTTGTCTCCCTCTGCTGCCGAGCGATGCATCTGGGTCAGCGCATGTTCAAAAAACACGCGCCCCGTCTCATGATGAATAACAACGCCGATCTGCGTGATCGGGTGACGAATAATTGGATGATAAAAGAACAAAATATCTGGTCCATGCAGACCAATCTCATACAGATCCTGATAATCCTCCAACAGTCTTTGATATTTTGCTGGAATCTTATTTTTCACCATTTGTCCAAATTTATAATGTGCATAAAATGCCGGCATCGAAATCTCCCTTTCTGAAATACAATAATTTACCTGATAAAATTAGTAGAAACTTCCTTTTTTGTATCTGGAAGCGCAATGTTTTGTGCCTTTCCAGCCTCAAAACATTTTAGCATCCATGCCATGCATTTTGCTGCATTGCGCATGGTCTGCAAGCCCTCTAAATCCTGACGAACCTCTTCTGGACAATTTCCATGAACCATGTTCCAATAGGTAGAACCTACTGTTGGCATCTGGTTAATTCCAAAATATTTATTAATGGCATCTAATGACGCAGTTGTACCAGCTCTTCTTGCAGAGGCAACTGCCATGCCTGGCTTAAAACGAAATGCAGCACCGCCACTGTAAAAGGCACGGTCTAAAAATGACATAATGCGGCCGCTTGGATGCGCATAATAAACTGGTGTGCCAAATACAAAGCCATCTGCTTCTTTTGCCTTTTCTACAAATTCATTTACGCAGTCATCACGAAATACACAGCCATTTCCCTTGCTACAGCCGCCGCAGCCAATACAGTCACGAAGCGGTTCTGCACCAATCTGGAAAATTTCAGTATCAATGCCCTCTTCCTGCAAAGTCTTTGCAATTTCTTCAAGTGCCGTGTAAGTACATCCCTTTAAATTGGAACTTCCATTTAATAATAAAACCTTCATATTTTCTAAATCTCCTATCAGTCATTTGTCTTCGGACATCTCCATGAATATCCTGCCTTATTCTCATTTTCTCTCATTGACTTATAGCCAGTCGTCTTTTCCTTGCCGCAAAGCTGTACCTTTGTAAAATCAAGCACAACACTCCAGTCCTGCTTGGTGTAAGCATGACCGCCCTCACGGTAATGAATTGCGCTATGTTCCTTGACACCAAGAAATTCGAATACTTCAGATGCTGCAAGCCACGAAACCTGTGTGCCAAATGGATTGATCCAGTCATCATCAAGACCTTCTACAAGAATCAGCCGTCTCGGCGCAACACACGCACCGAGGATATTCGCATCAAATGGAATTTCATTTTCGCGAAAACGCGTCTTTCCATCTGGTGTACCATAGTCTGCCACATTTTCCATCAGCCAGTATGGGAAACGCTCTTTATTTAACATAACACCAATACGCTCTGAAAGACCAATATTTTCTCCAAGACGACAGCCGCTTAAACGCATACTTGCCATACCGCCGCAGCCAGAGCCTGCCGGTGCTACAACTGCTGCACGCTCATCATAAATACCGCAGCAAAGTGCTGCCTTTCCCATACGCGAGTGACCAGTCACAACTGTTTTTGTCACATCTGTATCTTTCTGCGTTTCGAGCCAATCAATAACACGGCTTTGCAGCCATGCCCACATTGCAAGTGCACGCCATGTGTAACCTGGGTACGCCTTTGCACAGCCACCTTCCCAGATTTTTTCTTTGTCATCCGGTGCTGCCTCAGCAATTTCAAAGCTGCAAATTTCAAAGCCCTGTTCAGCTGCCATGCTTATAATCTCCCCTGGCAGTGTGTCTGCTGCTGGAATTACAACAGGAATTAATTTTTCCTCACAAGGCATCACTGGACGATACACGTGTACATTAAAGAAAACAGGTGCTTCCTCACCCTGCGCGCAAAGACGAACTACTTTATGACAGACAGTATTTTGACATATTGTTTCATTTGACAACTCACTTGCTGCTAATGTCTGTGGACGTCCCGGCATTTTGCCATAGTACATTTCACTTAACAGTTCAATATACGCCTTTCGCTTTTCTTCCCACTCCGCCTTGGTACTCATAATGCTTCCGTCTGCCTTATAAAAAGGATTAGGGAGCTCCCAGGTCGGCTCAAAATAGATTTTCTCACTCATGGAAATCACCTCCAAAAATTGATTTTAATCTATTTTAGCCCTTCCTGATGCTCCCGTCAATTAATTATCTTATCTACTTTTTACAAAAGTCGGGCGGGAAAGCCCACGGTTTTAACCGTGGGATGAAAGCCAAGAAACTTTTTGCAATTATCGGACAATGATGTCGAATTTTGTCGAAATGTTGTACAGGCAACTGCTCGTTTTGTGCTTGTGTCCTTGTGTGTTGTATGATATACTGTTTATATCAACAAAGAACATATATTCATATTCGCAGTTAAAGGAGGGCACATATGCATACGG
>NZ_JAJEQN010000049.1:0-25548 GCF_020687335.1 Anthropogastromicrobium aceti | reverse complement strand
ATTAGCAGCCGTTTCCAGCTGTTGTCCCCCTGTACAGGGCAGGTTACCCACGCGTTACTCACCCGTCCGCCACTAAGCTTTCCCCGAAAGAAAAGCTCCGTTCGACTTGCATGTGTTAAGCACGCCGCCAGCGTTTATCCTGAGCCAGGATCGAACTCTCATGTTCAAGTTGTCTCCCGGTCAGTCATGCGCTAACGCATTCCTGTCCGTTTGTGTGTCTTATCTCTAAGACTTTACTGTTTTTATAGGTTGTAGTTGATACTACGCTAAAAATTTCACTCGTCTGTTTCCAGACTTTTTTAAGAAATTTTCAGGGTTGGTTATACTGTTCAATTATCAAGGTTCTTGTGATCTCTTCACTGTCTCAGCGACAGCTCATCTAATATATCACAGTCGCTTGCGTTTGTCAAGCACTTTTTTCAACTTTTTAACTTTATTTTCGCTAAGTTTCAATTGTTTCAACTATCCTTTTAAAAGAATTAATTTTACTCAATTAACTTAACTGTTTCTAAGTTATTGCTGTTGTTTCAGTGTTGTCTCTCGCTGCAACGTTGACTATAATACCACCCTTCCAAGGGTTTGTCAACCACTTTTTTCAACTTTTTTCTATTTTTTTTAATAGAAATTGACATTTAAAATGGCTCATGCTAAAATGCAATTATCCGCTGGTTCTGGGAAGAGTATGGTTGTTTTGTTTTTCAAAATGCCGTATCGGAGGTGTCCGGTCTCACACTGAATATCCCGAGAACACACTCCGGCCAGTGGGGATTTCATCTTTTATTTTTCTTAATTCTTACTGGAGGTACTATTATGAGAACTTATAAAAAACCAATGATCACTGTTGATTCTGGTTTAGCTGAGGGTGTTTATGCAGCAAGCGGTGCAGCTAAGGGAACTTTAAATGTAACTTATTATGGTGTATGGGATCGCTGGGGCACAAACGGCGGTAAGGGACTGGCTATGGCTGACTGGTCTGATCTTAACGGTACTATCACATTAAATATTACCTTTAATGATACTGTTGATCAGGCTGAAACAGATGATGCTTCTGTTCAAACATCTTGGTCTGGAAAGACTGCTACATTTACATTTGCAAGCACAGCAAAAAATCCGCTTACAATTGGTATTCATCTGAACCACGGTACCAGCATTGACGATCTTAAGATGACTGGATTTACCTACTCTGTAAACTAATTTTTGATTCTTCATTACATGATACGTATGAAAAAAAGGTCGCTTTCCTAGCAAAAGGAAGCGACCTTTTTCATGTATTCACAACATCCTATATTAAAATCAACTGATATAACCACTATCTGTAACTGATACCAATGTAGCTTTCAAGCTAGAGGCCTCTCCAGTAACTGGCTGGACAACAACATTAAACATTCCCTGATCAGCACCACTAGCATTCATGCTGGAATTCCTAACAAAAGTTAATGTATCCGTACCGTTTCCACTCTGATAGAATCCTTGTGCATTTCCATCAACAACATTAACCGGAGCATTTAATTTTACAACTACTGTCTGAGCAGTATTACTGTGTTCTTTTGTTTCATGAGTATAATATACGGCAAAACGATACTTATTTCCCATTCCGCCTTCATAGCTTTCATCCGCAATTCTTCCTACCAGACATCCGCTTGCTGCATAAACACCTTCTGCCATTCCTGCATCTACAGTGATGACAGGCTTAGAATATTTTGTCATAAAATTCCCTCCTGAAAAATTTATAAATGACTAATCAGAAAACAGATTAGCAGTTTCTGTTAGTTTCTTTTCTTTCCTTACTCTAGCACCTTGCCAAAAATATGTCAATATTTTTCAACATAAAAGATACAGGTTTGTTTTACCCCGCAAAATCCAATCATAATACTTTATGCGCTATGAAATCTCATGCATAAATGCATTAAAATTCTCGTATCATCTGTTCTATCTCCTGCTCTTTTAATTCCCTGCAGCTCTTATCTTTTATTGCATACACTCTCGCACAGATATTTAATACAGTTGGACGATGTGTCGTTACAATACAAGTGCGCGGATAAGTATCTGTCATGATGTTTCGGATTACTCGACGCTCGGTTGCTACATCAAGAGCAGAAGTAGCCTCATCCAACAATAATATTGGAGATTTTCTAAGAAGCGCCCTGGCAATTGACAAACGCTGTGCCTGTCCTTCTGAAAATCCACCACCACGCTCTTTTACTGCACTGTTTATTCCATCAGGAAGCTTCTCTACAAAATCCCATGCGCAGGCAAGCTTTAATGCTTCAATCAATTCTTCATCTGATGCATCTGGCTTTACCGTTCTCAGATTTTCTGCTATTGTCCCTGAAAACATTGTATTTCCCTGCGGAACATAAGAAAACAGCTTTCTTGCCGATGCGCTAAGTAAAATCTTTTCTTCTCTGTTTTCCTCAGCGCATACCCACATACGGCCTTCTTTTGGACATAGAAGTGCTAGTATCAAACGAAGCATCGTTGTTTTTCCTTCACCTGAAGGACCTACAAGAGCAACAACTTCATGCGGAAATGCCTGCATCGAAGCATGCTTAAATACCTCTGTTCCAGTATGATAGGTATACCCCATATCCTCTACAACTAGTCCAATACCTCCCATTCGATATTTTTTTTCAAACACTTCCACTTCTTTATCATGACTATAATCTTCCTGCGGCATCTCTACAATATCCATTAGACGTCCTGCTGAAATCGTAAGTGATACTGCTGACGGGATTAAACCTGCAAGTGAATTTACTGAACTTGTCAATGTACCTGATAATGATAAAAACATTGTCATTGTACCATAACTGATTACCCCGCTCCATACACGGTAAATTCCCCATCCGTAGCAGCTGTATGACACAATAAAACCAATGATAGACATCAAAATAGAAGTAAGAATTGACATTCTCTGAAACTCAAGGCGCATTCCAATGTATTCTTTTTGAAGAGAACCCAATCTTTCAATATAAAATTTAATAAGATCAAAGGCTTTGATTGTCTGAATGTTTGAAAAAGTCTCTTGATTAAATCCATATAGCTTTGCATTCATCTGCGCACTGCGCTGATTATTTTTACTCATACGCTTTAAAAGCGGCTTTGACAGCAATGCACTAAATGGAATTCCAAGCAATGCAAATATTGCAAATGTCGGATCATAGTAAATTACAATTGCAAGCGCACTGATAAAACGAACTGTATAAATGATCAGGTTAGGAATCCAGTTTAAAATACCGTTTGCAATGTTTGATGCATCTGAACTCCACCTTGTCACAAGATCACCAGTATGATATGTAGTAAGTGATTCCCAATCAGTAACCATCATCTTCGCAAAAATATCATTTTTTATTTCGGTATCCACCTTCAGGTTAATGAGTGTAGATGCATAGCCTGATGCCTGTGCTACCAAAATATTTCCAATTGAAAATCCAATCATTGCCGCAAATGTACTGATTAATCGCCCCGTCTCATGACCTGTTATAATATCAACCAGATCTTTTGAGATTAAACTAGATACAAGTGAAACACCCGTACCCATAACACCAAGAAGCGTGTACAGCACCATTGCCTTCCAGTAACGTCTGGCATACTGGCCAATCCATAAGCCCTGACGAATCAGCTTGCGCAAGCTATCCTTTTGAAGATATTTTTTAATAAGCTTTAGTTTTTGCTTCACTGCTGCGCATCCTCCTTATCAATTCGCGCCTTCATCACATATGCAGCTGACGGCTCCTTCGTACAAAGCAGATAGTAAATCGGCACTTCTTTTGCCAGCTTAGCTGCGCATTTTAGATTTGTCTCAAGCATATCTTCTGTCCAAACTGGTGAAATCATACGCTGCATCACGCGCACAATTTTCTGATCATTCGTCAATGACTCAAAATGATCATTATCTGAACGCCCTAAAAGAACTATTCCTCCAAGCGGATACGATTTTGTCGATGCAATGCCAGATGTGCCACACCATGGCATTCCGTATACGATTGGATGTCCCTTTGAACCTGTTTTATCTACACTTTGTCCAATATTAGTCTGCTCACCATTACTCCATCCAATCAAATTTAAATCACCATTTATGATTTCAGTGCCAAATTGTTCTTTCCAAAGATTTGTATGTGTACTTTTACCCATTCCAGAATGACCCGAAAAAAGCCATACTTGATCTCGATAAAGAATGGATGCTGAATGAATCGCAAAAAAGCCCTGTCTCTGAGCAAAGAATAAAAAGAAATGGCGAATTGCATGAAACAGTTCTTCCTTTGCTTTCTCCTTATCCCAGCCTTTCACGTAAACCTGAACAAAACGCCCATCTGCTGTCATATGTGCTTCCCGAATCTGATTCATGGATGGAAATCGTACCAGATACCCCTCATTTGTTTTATTTACTTCTAGCTCTTCGTTTCGGAGTAGTGTCTGTCCATTTGGATGGACATGCGGTAGACTCTGAAGCAGCTCGATTTGCATGTCAAGTTGCTGCGCATTCTGCTTACTATTTTTATCTTTACAGGATTTATAAGAAATTGTATCGAAAAAAAATGGATCAAACTGAGACGAAATCAGTTCTCTATCACCATACAAATAAATTATCATTCCTGCGATCTTTAAATATCCTGCCAGCACCTGATTCGTCGGATAGCAACCATTTTCATCGCGCTCAAACTCAGGGCACTCCTGCAAAATTTCAAGCGCAATCAGTTCCTGTACAAATTGTTTTACGTCTTGTCGTATCTCATCTCGAATTTCATCATTTAATTTTTCTTCATTATCCTGTGCATATTGCTCCACAAGTCTTTCTGCAAGAACACTCTGTGTCATTGGCTCATCCAGTTCATTCCACAAAAATACACCTGTATCATTTAATACAATACCATTTTTTTGATCGGCTACCTTTTGTCCATACGGAAGCAGATACTGTACTCCTGCAATTTTCTTTAGACAATAGCCCTCCTGACGTTTAATCCACATCCGCCCTTCCTCCTTTTTTTCTCTAACTATGATTCGTTTATTCTCTTAACCCAGTATCTGACAATCTCTCATCGATACGAAGTAGCACAAGCACTTTAATTCCTACCGCAAGCACTCCATATAATTTCCAATTGATTGCCATTGAAAACAAGCGAAGCATTACCCTCCAATGAAGCTGCGATAATTCTTTTACCCTCGGATCTCTCACAAGCTTTTTAAATGCTTTTTTTACAAGCGGATCTGTATGATAATTTTTAACAAGCGCTCTTACTCTCTTTATTGATCCCGATCCATCGGTATATTCCATCTTTGCTGCAAAGAAAATTCCAAAGAATAAAATATATTCCATCAGCCCTGTTGCCGCATTTTTTATATTTTTATTCTCTGTATTTGTTTTATTCTTTTTTGCATAATCTCGAATCTGCTTTGCAATCGTTATCCAGCACTGACTTTGCTTGGGATTATATTGATAAGAAATTGACTGCTCATTTCTTCGGTAAATATATCCAATATCATCTAAAAAAGCATATCGTGCACCACTTAAACAACACTGCATATTAAAGAGCTTATCCTCTGCATATGAGAGATCTGTAAAAAGGATTTGATTTTCTTCAAGAAAATGCTTTCGGTATATATTTCCCCATACATATGACAGTGTTCCTACCGAAAAGAAGCCTTGGAAACGAAAATCTTCTTTGTCCTGATCGATACCAGAAAAGCTTGCATGTGATGCCGCCTTTAAGAGTTTCCCTTTCCATAATCGCATATAATTGGATACAACAATATCAGCTTTGCTCTCTATTGCCCGATGATAAAATCGCTCAAAAACTTCCCCATCCGGTAGCAAATCATCTGCATCGACAAACATAATATATTCTGCCATTGCTTCTTTTAAGCCTATATTTCTTGCCATTCCAGCAGATCCACTCGGCATTTCAATTACTCGAATTTTGGATGTCTTTTTTGCATAACTTTGACATATTGTAAGACTGTTATCTTCTGACTTACTAACAATCAATAGCAACTCCCATTCAGCAAATTTTTGTGAAAGAACACTATCTATCATGTCACTCAAATATGCCTGTGCATTGTATACGGGCACAATAACAGAAATCTTCATCACTTCTCTCCCACTATATTCCTACGTTTCTCATCATCGCTTTCTATCTTTATCTTAATACAAAATTTTTTCTTTGCAATCCTTTTATGGTTTTTTCTTAAAAAAATGGTATACTCATCATAAGAGCTATGCCTGATTTTCCTAATTTATTTTTATTTTTTAAGGAGGTTTTTCTTATGCAACAATCAAACGAGTCCTCTACCTTTCCTATTGATATTGAAAAGCTTTTGGCTGATGGCAATATCATTAAAATTAAGCCCCAAGGCTATAGCATGTATCCACTCTTTATCCCAGGACGAGACGAAGCGTGCATTGAGCACGTGGCTTTTTCCTCTCTAAAGCGTGGCGATGTCGTCCTTTATCGACGCGACGAAAGTATCTTAGTCCTTCATCGCATCTGGAAAATCACAAATGACTCTTTTTATATGGTCGGTGATAATCAAACACAAATTGAAGGACCTCTGCGAGCTGACCAAGTACGCGGAAAAATGATTGGATTTGTTCGAAACGGAAAATTTACCGACGTTCAAAATCCTCCATATCGCTTTTTCTCCTCTCTCTGGCTATTTTTACGCCCGATTCGGCCACTAGCTTGGAAGCTTATGAAACAACTTCGTAAAGCTTTTAAAGCGCTCACTCCTACAAAAAAGAAGTAAATTTAGACACATTGGAACGAGGACACAAATGATCATACCTATTAGGAAAGTCAAAAATGAGTGATTGTACACTAGCGCAACTGCTCTCTTTGACAGCCATACTTCACCAGAAAGTAAAACTGCATATTCGAAAAGATCCATTACATACCGTCTTGCATTCATCTTGATATATTCTCCAAAGAATATCACAATTCGGTATATGATCTGTATTAGATAGGCTAAACAGGTTCCAAGGAGTACTCCTGCTGTACCAAATGGAACCACCAATGCCAATGATACGACTAAATTGACGACTGCTGAAATGACAGAAAGTGTTTTCTCTCGATTAAACAATCCACTAACGCTCATCACAACCGAAATCGGCTGTCCAATTCCAATCAATACACACGCTGTAACTGACAAAAAAACAGAGATTGGATCCCACATAAAATCGGTTCCAAGCCAAATATCCTCAACAAATGGGTCAATTAACACATACAAACCACACGCAGCAACTGCTACAATCAGAAAAAATAAAAAAGTCATCTGCCTGAGAACCTGGTAATTTCGTTCTCGGCCAGACTCTACAAACATATTTCCAACACCCGGCTGAATGCTTGATGCCAGCGCACGAATAATATTGCTCACTGATCGCGTGATAAGCCCGTAGTTACTAAAAATTCCTACTGTGGCGACATTGATAAATCCAGAGATAATTAGATTATCGGTTCCACTCAAAAGATTCATTGACAGTTTTGAGACAAACACATTTTTTAAGTCATCAAAAATCTTTGAGACAAGCTCTTTTTTGGGCTTTTCTTTTTTTAATTGGACCAAAAATGGATATTCTTTATCTACATAGCGATTGATACAAACGTTTAATACGGTATCACCGATGATTCCAGTAATTAACGCTGGCAAATATTCTCCTGTAAAGGTTACAAATAAAATGATTGCCGAATATCCAATGATGTTGGTCAATATCGTTGCGACGCTGACGACGTATTCATTCTGATCAGCAATCAGTAGCGACTTTTTGTAGGAGAGCGGATACGAAATGACCGTTCGAAGCAACCACAAAAGGTAAAGTGTTCTCACATAGCCAAGAGAATAGCTCTCATTTTTCATAAACAGATGAACAAACGGTGTAATCAATAAGCCAATTCCACCCAGCACAAATGCAAATAAATAATAAGCCTTTCGGTACAGATTCATAAGTGCTGCTATTTCTTTCTCATCCTGATGCACAATCGCACTGTAGAGATGATAGACAATGGCAGTTGAAATTCCAAGCTCGGTCACGGAAAGCATTGCAATTACATTAGAAATTACACCATTCATGCCGACTAGCTCAGTTCCTATGTATAAGTTCATTGCCCTTTGGCTCAAAAAACCAAACAGCAAAAGCACCAACTGGGATAGGAGGCTAAAAAAACTATTTTTAAACAGACTTTTTATTTTCATAGCTTATTTTATCCTATTTTTAATTCTATTTTAATTTTGCTTTTTTAGCTCAGCAGTTTTTTGCTGTGTATAAGGAATTTCTACATCCTGTAATCCCGCATTCTCATCAACCTTTAAGACCTTGCAACGAAAGACAACTGCTAGCACAGAGAAAAACATTCGAAGCATATACCAAATTGGTTTTAAACCGGAATGCATACTGGCACCAACTGTTCTTGGATGCATGACTGCTGGAACCTCTACTACCTTAAATTTCAGAAGAATCATTTGCATAATCATATTGGTATCTGGGTACTTATCATCAAAATGGTTGTATTTTGAATAATATAGCACTGCCTTGCGGCTTAGTCCCTGAAGACCAGTCGTTGGATCTGCAATCTTTCTTCCTGCTGCTACCTCAATCATAAAGCGAAATAAATGAAAAGCTATTTTTTTTGCAATAGAAACTGAAAAATCAGCACTTCCATTCATAAATCGAGAGCCAAGCACAATATCTGGATAACGGCCATCCTCATCCTTTTGGCGAAGGCGATCATAGATAACTGGAATATTGCAGACATCATGTTGACCATCTGCATCCATTTGAATCACATATTTATAGTCTCTTCGCACTGCATACTTGTAGCCTAGCTGAATTCCGCTTCCATATCCAAGATTAAACACATGAGTAATGACAGCATGTCCTCTTGCCTTTACAAGCCAGTTCGTATTGTCTACTGACGCATCATTCATAACAAGAATATCTGCAATCTCGGATATTTCCGGTTTTTCCAGCTGATCTAATACTTTTCCAATATTAGCTGCCTCATTATAAGCAGGAATAATTACCAGCACTTCTTTTTCCCTCATGTTGTCCATCTCCTTATCTCATCATAGTCAGCAACTGATTGATTTCTTCCTTGTTTTCTTTATTTCGTTCTTGGGCGCATTTTTCATATATCTGACGCTTCTTCGGATCCGCAATAAGTTCTTCTATACTCTTTGCGATATCCTCTGGTGATAACTTACATAAAATGCCATCTACGCCACTTTCAATCTGTTCCTGGTTGCCATTGCAATCAGATGCAATCACTGGACATCCCAAAACCTGTGCCTCTTGAATTGCAATACTCTTTCCCTCAAAGCGAGTCGCATGCACATAAAGATCAGCCTGAGCATAGTACGGATATGGATTTTCGACTGCACCAAGCAATAAAAAGTCCTCTTCGAGTCCAAGCTCTTTGATCTTTTTCTCCAGTTTTTCGCGCTCGTTTCCTTCACCGAGTACATACCATCTCGCTTTGCAGCCCGACTGCTTGACTAGCTTCATTGCATCAATCGCAATGTCATATGCTTTCTGGTAGGTTAAACGTCCCACTGTAAGAATGCGAATTCCTTCGTATTGATCGGTAAATCCGCCTGCCTCATTTGCCATTTTTTTGATTTGGATATGGTCAATAATGTTATGAAATACCCCCACCTTATTTTGATACTGTGGATAGCATTTTAAAAAATGTGCCTTTACCTCATCAGATACAGCAAAGATGCGATCCATCTTCTCATAACAGTCTTTATCCATAAATGGCGTATAACCAGAACTTTCATAATCAATATGTACAAATGCAACCTTTTTCTTTGCCTTCACATGGTCTGCCACATAATAGGTAGACGCCCCCTCCAGATAGGCAACTGCCAGATCAAACTCTTTTTCAAAGCGCTCACTTCCATCGGACAGCACTCGCCACAAAATCTTATCTGGAAGCATAGTCCCCGTCTGCTTCATCTGTTTCCAAACCTGAAGCATATATGATACTTTCTGAAACCAGTGACCATTTTTTATCATTTTTCGCATCACCGTACGCACCAAATCTTTTCTACCATCTTCTGTCAAAACAGACTCGGTGCTAAAATAGGGATTTCTCAAATGTACATATGATGGAAGTTCATCTGCCATCTCGCCTTGAGCCATAATTACATATAAGGATATGTCATACTTGTTCGGATCAAGAGCAGAAAATAGCGATAGTAGAGCCACCTCTGCCCCAGCTCTTCCCAGTGTATTGATTACAAATAATACTTTTTTCTTTTTCATATGCATACCACCGTTTAGATATCTCGCACATCTTTTCCAGTAAGTTCGGAAAGTGCCTTTAACATTCGTTCATTCTCCTGATTTAATAGAGAAACCTGCATTGCAAGCTCCTGTGTCTTCAAAGACAGCGATGAAATTTGAACACTTAATTCATAACCACTCCACACGGCAACTGCTCCGACCAGAAACATCGCTACTACTGTACCTTCACCAATCAGATAACACCATGAAGACAAAACAGGTATGGCTCCGACTAGGACTAGTCCAATTCCGATTCCTTCCCATGCCACTGCCAAATTTACAGTAAGCTTTTTCACTGCATGTAAGTAGAATGTAAGTCCCATAATTAAAAAACCTGTTGCGCTTATTCCAATTCGTACGATTGCTGCTATGCTCATTGTAAGTCTCCTCTCCCTGCTTTTTCATTGATAAATTCTGTATTTCCAACTTATACTTTTCATCATAGGTTGTTGGCATTCGTTGTTGATTCCTGTATCATTTGCTTTCGGTCATACGCCTTTGCCGACGGCTTTAGTCCCTTCCCTCTCGGAATCAAGGAACCACTGCAAAAAATATGAGTATCCATATTTTTCTCAATCCATCGCAGTCTCGCATAGGCCATTGTCCAACCTGCAAATGAGCCTGCCACCACACCCATGCCATACCAGATGGGTGAGAGATGGGTTGAAATGATACTGCCTACAAACGTAATAGAGCAAAAGACAACTGCTGTCAAGACTGCCCCCTTTAAATCATTAAAATAATAAAGAAAAATAATTGCAGAATACATCAAAAACAAAATAAAATAGCCCACTGCAAGTGACGGATAAATCTTCATTGTCATTCCTGAAATTCCAATTGTCGGCAAAACAACAATGCAGATTAAATAAATCACTACAGATATAATAAATTGAATCCTTGCCAGTGTCATCAGCTCGCTTGCCAACTGACGAAACATTCTTTTTTTTGCATTCTGAATATCGGCTCCTCGTCCTCCAATGACTGCTTCCGAATACAGCTTATATTTCTCATGAAAATACATCTCAACTCTGGCAATAAAGATAATTGTTGCCGAGATATTCGTAAACATCGCAAGACAGGATGCCATATCATACGGCTGATTACAGACAAAGCTATCCACAACCACCATTCTCATATCTGTTGTCCAAAATACAAAGTTATGCACATATAAGCCCAAAATATAGAGGAAGTTGGTGACAACTAGCTGCCAATACTTTTTGAAATAGGAGAGCACTGGCTTATAACGATTGCTGTTTTTTCGAAAATACCGTTTTACAAGTGCATTTTCGAGAACTGCCGTTAAGAAAAATCCGGCATCCATCGCTGCAAGCATACTCTGAGTAATTCCCCAGTGGCAGATATACCGAAGAAACAAGGACAAAAAGAACGCAACCAGCATACCTACTATATAGTACTGGGCAATTCTTTGATAATCCTTACAGATCGACAGATAAATCATCGAATAAAAGACAAACACCAGACTGATATAGCACCAAAAACCAGCAAACACATAGGCGACACTCACGCCTCCAACAAAATGCTCCCACAGACAAAATGGAATGCCGACAAGACAGCTTAACACAATGTTTAGCATCATTCCGATATGGTAACACGGCAAAATATCCTGATAGCGTTCCTCGTAGATAACATCGGAAATATAGCGCGACAGCACTGCATTAAACGGCGATGCTGTCAACAACGAGAAAATAAAGGTATAGAGGATTGTACAGGAAAATAGCTCACGTTGGGCATAACCTAGTGTTGAAAATTTTAAGAAATATTCCATCAAAACTAAGTTAATGATGATTGCAAACATCGGCGCTACTGTAACCAATGTACTGTAAAAGAAACCGATCATATTTGTTGTCAGCGTATTTCTTCCAAAAATTTTATTGAGCCTTACTCCAATTCCAGCCATTATTTCACTCCTCCTCTCTTCATTCTTCTTTTGGAATCACCACAGGCGGCTCTGTCCATTCAAGCTTCATATTATTTGCAAAATCTCGATAGATTTCCCAATAGGTCTTTTGCATATATTCAACTCTATATTTTGCCATTACACGACGATAACCGTTCTCACCCATTGCAAGACGCATCTCCTTCTTCTGAGCCATCTCAACCATCGCCTTAGCAATCTCCTCGACATTCATGATATGGGTAATCATTCCTGCTGGTCCAAAATCATCGCTCTCACCATAGATTAAACCATGACAGTTTCCAACATCAGTTGCAATCACCGGCTTATGCGCTGCATAACTTTCAAGAATAGTAAGTGGCTGACCCTCACTGACACTTGTTAAAATTGTCATATCCATTCGTCCTAGATAATCCTTAATGTTGATTCGTCCAGTAAACTCAATATCCTCAGAAAGACCAAGTGTCTCGGAAAGTTCAAAGCATTCCTTCGCATACTCCTCATCCTCATCCCAGGGTCCCATGATCCATAGTTTCAAGCGTGGCTCTTTGGCTTTTGCAAAGGCAAATGCCTGAATCATTGTCTTAACATCCTTTATCGGTGTAACACGAAGAACAGCTCCGATATTGATTTTCACCTCATCCTCAGGCTGCTTTTTGGCAATATTTTGCAAGTTTTCCACGCGGATTCCATTAGGCGTAACTGCTGTTTTCTCTGGTGGACACCCCAGTTCAATCTGAAGCTGTCTTGCCTGCTCAAAGAGACTTGTGACTAAACTACTCTCCTGATAAGCAAGCTTTGACATCTTTCGAAACTGATCAATCCAGATATTTTTATAGATTCCATTTACCCACTTTGCCTTGATCAGTTCCTCTTCTCGTTCACGTGTATAGATTCCATGCTCCGATACAAGCAAACGGCTTCCATATATGTGCTTAGCCATACTGCCTAGCACACCAGCATAACCAGTTGCTACGCAGTGATACAGATCTGCCTTTGGAAGCTCCATCTGCAATGTAATAAACAATGGAAGATAGATGGATCTCATTGTCCACAAAAAATCCGAAAAAACGAGCTGACTATATTTTAAATTGTAGCAGTCTGTAACAGCAAGCAGAAAGTCCTCTCCCATCAAAAGATCATTGAGTGAGATATCATTTTTCTGAAAAAGATCAAACAATATATTCCACTGTACATCTTGATCCAATATCAAACTTCTAAGAGCCCTATACTGTTCTTTATTTAAACGATGTCTTCTTCTGTGTTTTTTACTCCAATCTACATCCTGCAAATATAATTCATATACCTCTGACACATTTTCTGGGAGTTCATACGCATACTTTCCACGAAGTGAGCGATTCGCTGCAATTGCCAAAATCACAAATTCAGTCTTCGGAAACAATCGAATCATACTGTGTATCCAGCTCGACACACCGCCAACCACAAATGGATAGCATCCCTCTGCCACAATACATACCCTCATGCGACAACTCCTTTCGTTATTTTTGTGTTTATTAGTATTAAACGATCAATTTATTTTTCGTTTGCACTTATTTTTGTCTTCTCAGTCATAATAAAACAGCTTGTGTGATGCTCCTAATGTCACCATTACAGTGGACTCTTCCACTCCAATCAACCAGACATTATCCTCTATCTTCTGATAGGTGCCACCTGTCACATCAGTTACAACTTCTCCACTTGTTCGAAGAAGAAACCATGCCGTTTCGCTTCCCTCTGATGCATGAATCAGAATTTTATCTTCACTTTCACTTTTGGCATCTTCATAATTAAGTGACAAAAAACGTCTGATACGACTATCACACTCAGAGACCGTGGTACCTGCAAAATTAGAAAATGGCTCCCAGTAGGTGATTGTATTAGCCATCAGCTTCTCGGATAGTTTTTCCCAACCATCCTCATCAGACTGCGGATAGGCAGCTCTACTCACATCGGCAAGAATGCATGTATAGCCAAGTGCTGTCTCCACACTTCTAATCCGCAAATCCTGGCGAAATGTATGCTCATACCCATCAATCAATGCATTCTGCCTTGTCACCTGATTATTTTCATAGCCGACAACATCACTCGTCTCTTTAATACCTTTGACAACTGTGCTAACCTGGTTCAAGAAATCGCTGTCTAATGCTGTTTGAAGTTCCTCGTCGGATCTGTCTGATGCATAGAGCGACGCAAATTGATAATCTGGAAGTATTTTATTCCAAAACGATTCATCCTCATCGACCTTTTCTACGATGGAGGTATCTGATACACTGTAGGCAGAGTAACCCATCTCGCCCTCTTCCTCATTTACGGCCTCCATATAGTATTGAACATCCTCCCCATTTGGCTTTGCCGTATCAGAATAATCAAATTGCATTGCCATCATACTGGAGAGTCGAAATGATGTTTTGATGTTTATTGATGAGAAGGTTGGCCAAATAACATCGCGAAACAGTCCTCTCATCGTCTGACTGTACATCTGGCGCAATGCCAACGTATTCTCATTCGCCGTTCCCGGATAGTTCACTGCGATAAAGTTCTGCGCATTAATCACCGGATAAACCGTGTACGACTGCATTTCAGACAGCATTGCAGCGACAAGACCTAACCCGGTCGCATCTGACATATAATCGCCTACCACCGCAAAAACCGATGCCGTGTCAAAATTTTTTCTCCAGATAAGAGGAGGATACTCTTGAATCTTCACATCTGGATTCTCAAGCATTCCCTTCATATAAATCTTTGTGCCACTTGTCAGATGGTACCAAGGGAATGTAAGCTCAAGGTCTTGATTTTTCTTCTCTTCCTCGGTTTCTGCTTTATAAATCGCTTCTCCACCCAACAAAAAACCACCATATAGATGGATTCCCTCTGCCGTCACATGCTCACTTGTAATCTCGTTAATGCCAAGCAAACGACGTAACAGCTTATGACTGCTAACAACAGAAACATCCGGAAGCTTTCCAAAAATCAGATTCACACCATTTTCCATGCTACTTTGTAAGCTGCGAATCTGCTTAGTATCATCCCAGTCAACATAGTCTGGATCAATTAAAATAAATTGTGGTGTTTTCTGTTTTTTACTTGAGATTGCCTCGTCATAATCAAAGATCGACTCATAATATTGAAGTTCTCTTTTCATATATAAGGCCCAATTTCCAAGCATCTCTCCCATTGTTCCTTCCTTGTCGGAACCAATACATACAATACACGGATTCTGTGACCACTTTATGAAATTATCGTCCTGTTGATCCAGATTATCGCTAGTCGAAGCAAGATATACACTGTCCGCCCCTGGAAGCTTCTCCACATTTTTGGCATACTGGTTCGTGCTATAGTTATTCCAGTGATCCTTTGCCATATTCAAAAACTGAAACAGGAAAAAGATAATTGCCATTACAATCGTAATCGCTGCATAATTTCTGCGTGATACCATTACTCTTCCTCCTGTTCCTTTGGATTGTTATAACCATAATCAATTGCCAGATTGTAAAGACACTCTACATTCTGATGAATATAATAGCAGACAAAATCATCTGTCTCATAATACACCTTCATCTCATTCGGATACAGCTTCATAAATGCCTGTGCCCAATAGTACATATGAGACATCGTACTCCAACGCGCATCAGCTGTATAAGGCGAAATACCTCCACCTGTATTGACTGATGTTTTTGCTCCCTCTTCTGATACTGGTTGGAGATCAATTCCATTGGCACTTCCAGCATAGTTGATTGGCTGTTTCTCGATAAAGAAATACACATATTCTGTTGGAAGCGTAATCTCGGGATTCTTTTCTAAATTCATCAATTGTTTTAAAAAAGTGATCATCTCATAGTGACGGCCATCGTCCACCAACATTTGATGCTCATCGTCCGCCGATACAATCGTCCAATTAAATTTTTTATTTTCATGCATGATATTGGTAAGACAAATGATTGCCTCATTCGTCTCCAAACCATTTGCTGTAACAGGTGTTCTCACTAATCCTAATAACAATGCTGCCACAGAAACGATTGCAAGCATTGCTCCTGAAAAGATATGCGAGATTTCCTGCCTTTTTATCCAGCCGAATACTAGATAAAGAAATGCATCTGCATTCAATGCCCACACCAACCCCAGCGAATAGCAAAAGAAAATACAAACTCGAGACGGCTGCATCAATTCTGGAAGACCAAGTGCTGGTAATGACTGCATTAGACACATGAAAAGCATATAGAATCCAATCGACCAAATCATTCCGCCATAATCATTTTTCTTAAGCACTAACGCAATTGCACCTAACAGAATCAAATTCACAATTGCAAGAACCATTATTATCATAACCTTGTGATTGGGAACCGTACAATACACCTGAATTTCAATTAAGATAATATCGAACTTATTTTTTATAGATGCCAACAACTGTTTTACTTTTGACTCTTTCTTTTTTGGCTCCTGTGACATCTGGGAGGGATCAGTCTGTGACTCATAAGAAGATTCTTCTCCATCTGTCATTTGCTCTCCATTTATGATATTTCCAAGCACCTCCTCATCTACATCACCGACAACTCGAATTTCATTTCCATTTTTATCAATAATAACTGTTTCCTTAAAATCTCCCTCTTCTGTTTTGTTTGCTGTTCCATTTATTACATTCAGTCCCCAATACAATGATCCCTGCAATGGATGTCCCATAACCACACCAATTGCCATTGGCAAAACTGCAAGCATCACACTTAAAATGCCCGTCAGAATAATACGCCAAAAGTATCTCCATTTACAAAAACGGAAACAAAAGCCCACCGCAATTCCCAAACATAAAATACCAGTTGGCATTGTATTGTAAAAATGGACGGTAAGAGTTAGAGAAAAGCTGGCTGCAAATGCAACCAGATAGTCTTTTATTCTTTTTTTCATCCAACTTTTTTTATTTTCATCTGTCTCAACTTGAAATGCTGCATATTCTTGGAAGAAGCGAATGGCAAGTACACCAGCAGGAAAAATAAACAACATTCCATATTCTTGAGGAAGTGTACTTGAATAACGCTCAAATGAATTGCTATTATAGATGTTTAACATTAAATATGCTGCTGTTCCTATATATGGTGTAAATCGAACCTTACAAATTACCTTTAATGATACCAGCAGTGCCAAATGCACAAATAGCGTCTGCACAAGTGAAAATACTCTTAATAAGATATAGGTTTTAATTCCAAATGTCGCATGCAGATAATAAATGACGCAGTGAAATCCATGTGGATATACACCATTTGCAAAAATATTATTGTTGTCCATTTCATTAATCCAAAGATTATGAACCGGAACATCTGAAGCCTTATATCCAAATACAGTAACTGTATTTACTCCATAAACATAAAACACACCTACTATGATTGCTATCGTAAGGATCAAATCTGGCAAATAACAAACCAGCCATTTTTTTATTTTATCTGAATGTTGATTATTAAAATTTTTCCATCCCTTTACAATCAATGTCTTAACGCCCACTTCTCTGCGAAGAACATGAATTGCAAGCTGAGAGGCAGAACTGACTCTTGAGACAATATGGAAATTTTTTCTTTTCTTCCAAATAATTGGAAAAAACGGAGCAATCGTACCAATCTGCAATGTGATAGGATGTGATATATGAAGAAACTGGAGCAAAAATACCAGATAAATAATATAAAAATTACCGGCAAGGAAATATCCAATCAACCTTTCTGACATTTTATATGCTGCCAGCCGTTTATGCAATAAGATCGCTGGAAAAATACATGTCACCAACGTATATGCACTGAGCGCCTGCGCAATCTGCAGGATTGTAAGTATTGTCATAGACATCGCCTTCACCTTCTTTCTTTTAGCTAAATACGCGAATCAGCTCCAACGTCTCATTATCAATAATCGTATCGGACTTCTTTAGCTGATCCATCACGGCAAAGAAATGTTCTTTGTCGCCTTTTATAAAATATAATTTCAATCTACATGTGTATGCTGATAATTCCTCTGGATACTGTTTTGCAAGGCGCTCACACCAAACATCAGCTTGGTCAAACTGTTTTTGTTCAATCAATCGCAAACAAACAGCCTCATATCTCGCTGGCGTTACCAACTGCGCATTCTTCTGATAAAGAGATTCTGCTGCATCTACCATCATTTGAACAAACTTTGCTTGCTCTATCTCTGTAAAAACCTTTTGACACAAAATTCGCTTCATATAATCAATCAGCATCGTCTCTGCATCAGTCTGTTCTTCCTTCTCCTCTTTCATATCGGTATAGATTTTCTGCACATTTACACGAAAGTCATTCAACTCATCTCGAAGCACTGACGCGGCATAATGAGAGGTCTCGGAATCAGAACTATTTAATGCAAGCGCAATAGATTCAAGTGAATCTTGAAGATCCCCTCGAATTACATTCAACATCAGCATTCGAAGATTTTTCTTATCACTTACCGCAAGTGCCTCCTCAAGAGGAACCAGATTTCGCTCTCGTTCCTCATCTGCCTTTGCATGTGTCTTGACTCGTTCCTTACTAAAAATTACATCCTCAAGATCCACTTCCTGTCTAAATATTGTCATATAAATCAGATGACTGACTAGAAAGAAAAGAGGTCCTACGATTGGACACAGCACCATAACGATCACTCGAATCAAGTAGGTTCGTCTGTTATCATGAAGATATTCTGCCTCATCCTTATCTTGCTGTTGTCTCGCTGGAACATAGAACAAAGCTCCCCACAAATAATAAAGAACAGATACAATCAAATTGATGATCCATACAATCACAAACATCCATTCTGCTCTTGTCATGCTACTACATCCTCCGTATGAACAATTGTACTCTCAAAACCTTCCTTTTTAAAACGTGCTATTACGCCCTCTGCATCTTCGTCATCTGTATTCGGAAGAAGCACATAGAGATCATCTGAAAGCACACCAAAATAATCTGTCTGGCGCAACTTCTTTTCCAATCTTTGAGCTGTCTCCTTAAAATTTTCAGCTGTATGCTGAATTTTTAATAGGCAACACTCAGTAAGACCATTGCGCTTTGCATCAAAAAATGCATTTACCAATTGCTTGAATGCCTCATTTCCTAATATATCGCTATCTTCTACATAACGTCTTTCGCGGAGTGCATCCAGATAGCGACTTGCTCTTACAACTGCATTTTGAATCAGATATCCAACCACTGTCAAACGATTGGTCTCTGCTAAATTCATACGCTCCCAAGGAAGACCCCAGAGCATCAAAATGGTCTGCATCTGATCTTCTGAATAGACTGCGCAGGCCATTAACGGATAATTACTATCCATTGTTTTGTTAATATAAACTCTGTGTGCAAGCAGCTCATCGTACATGTCCTTCATATCTGAATAGCGAATTGATTTTCCAAGCTTTTTTGCCGTCTGAGATGTGAAGGAAAACAGACGAGCATAATCTTTGTTGGCCACTGTATAAATTGCTGCATCATCGGTCTCCATCAGCTTCGAAAGCACTTGAGCCGCATAGAAAAGCACCTCCTCTGGTCCTCTTTGATCCAGCTGAGAGGTAATCTCATAAATCTTTCCAAGACTATCCTTCTGATTAACGATCTGGCGCTCAAACGTATGCTTCATTCGAACGTTGCTATCGTTGATATCTGACATATCGCCGAGCTGTCCATTCAAGTATTGGATCTGATCCTCATCCTGATTTCGGATATTTTTGATCTGATCCTTCATATATCCAACTACCATACCGACAATAAATAGCTGAGCCATCCAAACATACGTATTATAATCAAGCAATACCTCAAATCCAGTCTTATCATACATCTGTCTAAAGCAATAACCGGCTGTTGCTAAAAGTGCCGAAAAAATCGCCTGCTGTTGTCCATATACAATTGCAAATAATAACACATAAAGCAAATAAAAATCCAGTTTACTAAAATACTGGCTGGAAACTGCTCTATTATTCAACATAAAGAATGGAATAAAACAGACCAAATTCTCCAGATACGGCACAAGCAACCAGAAAATTTGACAGATACTTCTCCACAGATGATTTCCCAAACCTGCCCCGCTATCCTGCGGATTTAGAAATGAGCTACTGTGCTTTTTCATATATTGCACAGTCTTTTTTACACCTTCTTCATAGGAGACAAATATCTTACGGCCAAACTCCTTTTCAAACCGCTCACCACTTAGCACCATACGATATCCGCTTCCTACCGTATCGTCAACCACTTCTATGCCTCTGCCGGCTGCGTTACTGACCATATGTGCCAATTGCATCTGGCTGATCACACTGCCCGATGAAATATGGTAGATTGAATGCTCCAGTTTTTCTGCTGTTGCAAGCTGATACAAAAACTGAACTGCATCATTTTGGTGAATCATCGAAAACAAATTTCTGCTATTGGCCGACACTTTATTGTCTCTTAGCATCTCTAATGTCATCTGAAAGCACGGATTATTCTCCATTTTTCCTCTCTTTGGTGTCCCATACAGATGATCCATTCGAACAACAATTGACTGCATTCCTCGTGTATTGTAATAGCTTTTACAAATTTCCTCACCTTGAGCCAAAGCAAGCGCCCGAAAGCTCGTCGCAGAAACTGGCTCATCCTCTTTGATATCCTTGACATAAGATCTACCAAAGACCTCCTGTGAAGAAAGATAAAGGAAACGCCCCTTTTTTACTGATGAATATGCAGAAATTACATTTGTCAGATCAGCTGTGAACTGCACTGAAGTTTTTCTTGCATTCTCCCAGTCATACCGCGAATCATAAGCCCCCATAAAAATAACAACATCCGGGTTTGCACTTACTAGAATCTCCCGGATACTATCGCTATCGTATTCAAAATTGTATTTTTCAAATACCTTTTGATAGGATGTCTGACTATTCTTGCTTCCAGTCAACAGATAAACCCTATGTCCGTCTTTATTTAGCTTATTAATCATGGCATCCATAAAGCGGCCCTCACCGCCTATTAAAAAAGCGATCATAGATCTCTCCTTCCATTATTTTTCCAATAGCCCCATCTGCTCAAATTTTTCTATTACCATATTTACATCCTCTACTACATTCTCCTTTGGCTCATTGTACTCCCTGCTGACCAAATCTGCTAGCTGATCTGCTGTATCTACATCTGGAATATGCTTATAAATATAAGCAGCAATCTCACTTAATGTAATCACCTGATTCATTTGCTCGGCAGTCTCCTTGCAAGGAACCAGTACATATTCATCCAATAATTTTCGAAGAACAAAGTTTCCTTTTTGTTTCATTTGCTTTCCTCATCTATTCCTATTTATCATTTATTCCTATTTATCATTTTTTGAAGTTGCATTATATCTCAAATGAAGACTTTTCTGGAAGGATTTGGTCAAATGATTTCCTTATTTCCCCCTCAATTTTTTCAAAATCAACGTTGCAATTTGCATCATTCAAACACAAAATTTTCTTTTTCTGACCTTTGATTGCCTGTAGCAGTGTTTCATTTTCATTTGAAATTTCATAATAACCATTTAGCTTCTGTATATTTCTAGGAATAAAATCTCCACTTAACTTTTGATATTCCCTAAGAACATACTGACTGATATCACTTTTCTCACGAAATTTATGGCTGCACACTTCATTTAAAAGCTCTGGCTCCATCTTCCAAAGTGTTTCATATGTTTTCTTTTTTAGCGGTGATGGACCATGCACAGTATAAAAACCTGTAAATCTTGGAAATGCAGTCTCCAAAATATTATAGATAAAATACTGTAATGGATATCCAATATGAAAATATGCCTCTGGCTGTTTTTTCATATTTTCTCTCTTGTCAAAATATTTTGCAAGCACCATTGCATTATTTAAATAAATATAAGGCATAACCTGATCATCTGCATTTGCAACGTCTGGCTGGAGCGCTAACATATCCACTGGTTTTCCACCTTTAAAGAACTCCCCTGGTTCTACCTTTTGTAATAAAAATATATCATCATTAAAATATACAAAATGCTCTGAAAGACCAGAAATACGATGGAAATTCAATTCTATCGTATGAGAATTAAATGTTGGAAGAAATGTTTTTGGAATATAATCCTTATGATTCACTATGTGAAGCTTTGGGTTATCCAAATTTAACCACTTCGGCAGATGCCCCCAAGTAACAAAATGAATTTTTCGTACCCATGGTGCAAATTTTTCTACCCCACGAAACCAATATTGCAAATTATCCCAGTCTCTATAGCGCTCTTCTCTAATATCCAATTCAAAAGAATTAGATATCGCATCTCCACTATATAGGCTTTTTTCTTTTCTCCACTCAGGGTCATTTCCATTTACCCATGTTATAACAAAATCTATTGCATTGTTGGTCAAATTTCGCTTTCTTTCAAGCATCCTTTAACTCCTCTCCTGTCGTACCTTCAAGCTTTTATGCCTTCGTCTAGTATATTACCTTTTCTTTCTTAACGCAATTATTCTTTTATGATTTTTTTGTTACCTGTTGCAATTTTCTCAATTTCCCTATTCACGCTTTTTTTGTTTTATGTTATACTAATAGCATTGTTTTACCATTGAAATTTTAATTTTAAATTAGGAGTTTGCTATGAACCATATTGATCAGCTCTACCTTCAAATTATTTATAATACCTGTGTTCAAAATCCTACCGATTTTATAACAATTCAACCAGAGAATGAACAACCACTTACAGAGCTTACAAAGGTGCAATCCACACTCCCGTTTCTTCTTTCCTATATAAAGAATCCCACTATTCTTAATAGCCTAAAACATCAAACAAAACTAATGATGCTAAACTATTACCAGATCGAACAGTTCACACGGCGAATTGCTGATCTCTTTGACGCAAATAATATATCTTATATTCTCCTAAAGGGAATTAGTCTTGCTGCCTTTTATCCAGTTCCTGAATATAGAAAACTAGGAGATGTTGATATTTATATCAATGACAAAGAAATGTTTAATCGTGCTAGTGCTCTTTTGCTTGCAAATGGCTACACAAAGGATGATGAAATAAGTGACCATCATCAAGGCTATCTCTATAAAGTTCCCCAAACAGGGCGCACTATGATCTTAGAACTTCACTACCGAATTGTTGGACTATATCAATATGCCCCTGCCAACAAAATTGTTGATGCTGTTTTTGCGTTCGGCGCTTTTACTCCCATTATACAAAAAGTGAATGATCGAAGCTATCCGGTTCTTCCTCCTACTGAATACACCTTTTATATGATCCACCATATGCTCAAACATTATTTATACAGTGGTTTCGGCATTCGACTACTGTGTGATTTCTCATTTTATTTAGAGCACAATTACACAGATGTTGACTTTGTAAAAATCCATACATGGTGCGAAGAATCAAAAATCTTACACCTATATGAAATCATTTTGGAAACATGCCGCATCTATCTCGGCCTGCCAGAAACGATTGATTCAAAAATTCATTATAACAAAAATGACTGTGAGGCTTTTATCACACAACTGCTAGAGGATGGAGATGTAACCCACAACAATGGTTCAACACTTGTTGGCAGTGGTTCCTATGAAAAAATAAATTTTCTTACATATTTCAAGGAGGGTCATCTTCAGATGCATGTGCGCTTTCCGAAACTTGGTAAATGCCCGCTGCTATGGCCTGCTCTTTGGATGATTACATTGGTCTGTTTCTTGCATAATACATACACCCTTCGCAACACAACATTAAAAGAAACGCTTCGTTCCTTTAAACAGGACAACCAGCGTTCCAAGCTTCTTCGTATTTTTGACAATACCGATCACTAATAAACAGTCTACCCGCTGTGCTCTTATGCACAACGGGTATAAAATTCAATCTTGCATTACCTTTTTCTCTGCTGTAAAAAGTGGCGAATTTCTTTCAATCTGCCCTCTACGGTTATGCTTTGTATTCGAATAATAAAGTTTCTTATCTTCGTACATTTTCTTATCTGCTTCTGTAAGCAGATCTTCTAGGTTCTCGCAAATTTCTTTCCATACTACACCATAAGAAATATTAACATGATGTTCCTTTGCATTTTTCTGCAACTGCGAAACAAAATATTCAAATTCTGCCTGTTTTATTTCCGGATAAAGAACTACAAACTCATCTCCGCCAATGCGATATGTATGCTCTGGAAAGACTGCAACAATTTGCTGCGCAGCTCTTCGAATATAAGAGTCTCCAGCTTCATGTCCCTGCTCATCATTGACTTTTTTCAATTCATTGAGATCCATATATATAACCCCAACATTCCTAATTAACTGTCCCTTATTCTGGCTATAGTTCTCCAGCACATTCATATAGCGGTTGCGATTATACAGATTTGTAAGTGCATCTCTATAGGATAGGTACTGCAGCTTCTCCTGCTGCGCCTTTGTGTCCAAGCGGTTCATAATGAAAAACTGAATTGAGGAAAGAAACGGAAAATCCCGATAATTTTTTCTTGGGTTATCAACACCAATAAATCCGATAATTTCTCGATTTCTTATAAGCGGTACAGCAAGTAGGCTATTTACATTCTGTGCCTTTAAGCACTCATATGCCCGTTCATCCTCTCTATCTTTCTCTAAATCTAAGTTCGAAATATAAAAGCTTCCCTCTCTTTCAAATTTTTTTATCCATGATGCAATAATTTGGATAGGAACTTGATTAAGATTTTCAATCTCCTTTGAAACACCTTTTGCTGCATATTCGTAACTATTATGTACAATCTGCCGTTCTTCATCAATTTCAAAAATGTACGTACGATCACTTTTAAAATATTGATTAATTATTTCTAGCAGATGATTAATTGCTTCATCAACATCTTGATTAGCCGACAATTCTGTAACACAATGTATCAATGTTGAACTGCGCTCTAGCTCATTTTCCACCTTCGTTTTGTTTTCAAAAAGTTCCCATAATGTATGTAAATTCCATATAAAATATGTTATAAGCAAAATAAGAGCCATGCCTCCCAATGCCCACACATGGCTCCTATGCACCTGCACAATTCCCTCATAAATAATGCAGACCATCATTGCAATAATACATAAAATCCAAATAAATTGAATAGTTATCTTCCACACTAGCTTCTTATGCATCTGATCAAGCATCTCATTTTCCATATTGTGTTCTCCTTTTGCTTTTACTGTTGTATCTAGCAATTTTGTTCTGACTTCCACTAGGGCTACCCGCTAGGTTTTGCCAAAAAACTCTATATTCTTAATAACTACTATCATTTTACTCTTTTTATTGTAAATTTAAATCATACCAAAGTATGATTCTAGTGCATTTTATTTTCTGCATAAAAAAAGAATCCGATCACTCGGATTCCTTCTCTCATACTTTCTATTTCACTGTACCTTCAAAACTGCACACAAACTTTTCATCTCAA